>JANWJV010000051.1 GCA_025451785.1 Bacteroidia bacterium
AAGTCGCGCTTATAGAAATGTGATTTGCCGATCACGATATAGTTATCGTCGATCCACTTATTGGCGCCGGGAATTTCTTTACCCTTTTTATCGGTTATGGTATGGCGCTGGATGACAAGAGAAGCTTTTTTGATGGCTTTGTCCATGTCCCCATAAACGGTTTGCGCTTCCTTTGAATCGGGGAAGATGAAAATGGGCAGAAGCTTTGAATAATCGTCTTCGTGGTTCTGCTCCAGCTTCTGAAGTCCGTCCTTTACGCTCTCCTTTGCGTAAAAATACCCGTTAAAGTGCGAGGTAAGGTTATGGAAGCCGCGGTGCACCACCGTGTTCTTTTTGGTGGAACAGGCATAGAGCATCACCAGGGCCAGGCCTGCGATAAGGGTTATATGTCGTTGGGATTTTGACAAAGGACAGCTAAAATAGGAATATTTCCGAGGATAAAGACGGTGAATACGCCTGAAAGTTGCCTGAAAGCCCCCCTCTCTATGCAATAGAGAGGGGCAGGGGGGTGAGTATTTTTCCCGATATTTGCTACCCCAATGCCCGAACGTAAAAAACGTAAGCTCCTCGAACGTCTTCGTGACCGTTACCGCCTGGTGGTGATGAACGACGATACCTTTGAGGAAAAGGTAAGCCTCAAGCTCAGTCCCCTGAGCCTGTTCATGCTTTTTGGCTCGGTAACCATCGTTTTTATCACGATCATCATCAGCCTAGTGGCCTTTACCCCGCTGAGGGAATACATCCCCGGCTATACCGATGTGAATATGCGGAAAGAACTGGTGGACCTTACCCTTAAGGCCGATTCCATGGAGCAAAGCATGGAGGCCAGCGCCATGTTTATCGACAATATCAATAACATTTTTTCGGGCAAGGTGAGCAGCGACAGTAACATGACAAGGCCCGACACTACCAAGAAATACCAGAACATACAGATAAAGCGCTCGAAAGAGGATTCGCTGCTGCGGAAACAGATAGAGTCGCAGGATAAGTACAGCCTGAACATGAAAGAGGATGCTGCCCGCAAGAACAGCATCAGCAGCTTTTTCTTCTTCAGCCCTATCCGCGGATTAGTGACAAGCTCGTTCAACGCGGCCTCCGAACACTATGGCGTGGATGTTACCGCGCCTGAGAACGAAGCGATCAAGGCCACCCTCGATGGCACCGTGGTGTTGGCTTCCTGGACGCTGGAGACAGGTTACGTGATCCAGGTACAGCACAGCAACAACCTCGTATCAGTTTACAAACATAATTCGGCGCTGCTGAAAAAGGCCGGCGAATTTATAAAGGCCGGCGAGCCCATCGCCATCATCGGCAGCTCCGGCGAGCAAAGCACCGGGCCTCACCTGCATTTTGAGCTTTGGTACAATGGCAGCGCCGTTGATCCGCAGGATTATATTGTGTTTTAACCCTCATTCCGCACTCCCCTTGCAATCAACAATCAACAATCAACAATCAACGATCAGACGCATTGCGATATTAGGTTCAACCGGCTCTATCGGCACACAAGCGCTGGACGTAGTTCGTGCGCACCCCGATCATTTCTCTGTCGAAGTGCTTGTCGCCAACAGTAACGCCGATCTTCTGATCAAACAGGCGCTGGAGTTCAATCCCAATACGGTAGTTGTAGCCGATGAAAGCAAGTACCAGCAGGTAAAGGCGGCATTACAACCAAAGGACATTAAAGTATTTGCTGGCGAAGCATCGGTAACGCAGGTAGTAGAAATGGAAAGCGTTGACCTGGTACTGGCCGCTATTGTAGGCTACGCGGGCCTGGCCTCCACGCTGGCCGCCATCAAAGCGGGAAAACAAATTGCGCTGGCAAATAAAGAAACATTGGTGGTGGCAGGAGAGCTTGTTACCGGTTTGGCGAAAGAGAAAGGTGTGAATATCTATCCTGTCGATTCGGAGCACAGCGCCATTTTCCAATGCATGGCTGGTGAATGGCAGAATAAGATCGAAAAGGTTTGCCTCACTGCTTCCGGCGGACCCTTCCGTGGGAAAGACCAAAGCTTTCTTCAAAAAGTAAACAAGGAACAAGCCCTCAAACATCCCAATTGGGCCATGGGGCCTAAAGTGACGATCGACTCCGCCACCCTTATGAACAAAGGACTGGAAGTGATCGAAGCGCGATGGCTGTTTGGACTGAAGCCTGAGCAAGTGGAGGTGATCGTGCATCCGCAAAGTATTATTCATTCACTGGTACAATTTGAAGACGGAAGCATAAAAGCGCAAATGGGATTGCCTGACATGAAGCTTCCGATACAATACGCGCTTGGATTTCCTTTCCGGAGAAAGTCGGACTTCCCGCGTTTCGACTTCAGCGCTTATCCATCATTGACCTTCGAAAAAGCGGACACCGATAATTTCCGATGCCTCCCCCTGGCGTTCAGCGCCATGCAAAAAGGCGGCAATGCTCCCTGCGTGCTCAACGCCGCCAACGAAATAGCCGTGCAGGCCTTCCTGGCGGAGAAAACTTCTTTCACCGGTATCCCTGATATTATTGAGAAGACCCTTGAGCGCTCTTCCTTCGTTAAGAAACCTTCGTACGAGGACTACGTGAATTCCGACCGTGAATCGCGTACCATTGCAAAAGAATATGTTTAACTTTACAGCGCTTTCCCCCAGAACACCCTGAAGCAATGACACAAGCGCTGCAACTACTGCTGAGTCTCTCCATCCTTATCGTGCTGCATGAAATGGGGCATTTCATACCGGCAAAGCTTTTCAAAACACGCGTAGAAAAGTTCTACCTCTTTTTCGATCCCTGGTTCTCACTCTTCAAGATCAAGCGCGGCGATACCGAGTACGGCATTGGCTGGTTGCCCCTGGGCGGCTATGTGAAGATCTCGGGCATGATCGATGAGAGCATGGACAAGGAACAAATGAAACGTCCTCCTGAGTCATGGGAGTTCCGCTCCAAGCCTGCCTGGCAGCGCCTCATCATCATGGTGGGCGGTGTTACCGTTAATGTTATACTGGGCGTGCTCATTTACGCTATGGTGCTCTTTACCTGGGGCAAGGAGTACCTGCCGGTAGAAAACGCCAAGTATGGCATTGCCTGCGATTCGGTAGCTCTTAAGATGGGCCTCAAGAACGGCGACAAGATACTATCGGTGAATGGCGAATACGTGGAGAACCTTAACAAGGTTCCCGTTGCCATCATCCTCGACCAGGCTACCTCCATTCAAGTGGAAAGAGATGGCGCTAAGATCGACGTACCCATTACCGAAGATGACCTGAGCCGGATCATCAAATCAAAGAACACATTTATTTCAGCGCGCATGCCTTGCGTGGTGGACTCTCTTTTCCCCGATAAGCCCATCGCAAGCTCAGGAATAAAGGTTGGTGACAGGATCACCGCCATTGAAGATATGCCGGTTGCCTTTTTCGATGAGGTGGTCGTTGAATTAAACAAGCATAAGTCGGAGGTGGTTTGGATCACTGTTGACCGGGCAGGGAAAACAGTAAAGGCGCCTGTGTATGTGTTTTTAAGCCCTGATGGAAGAGGCCAGATCGGGTTCAGGCCGCAAAGTCCCGCCAAACACCTGGAGCTTAAGAAAGTAAGCTATAGTTTTTTAGCTGCCTTCCCTGCCGGTCTTGAAGAAGGCTACGAGAAGATAGTGATGCAGGTAAAGCAGCTCTCTGTGCTCTTCACCGTGAAAGACGCGCACCAGAGCCTCGGCGGATTCTATTCGCTGGGCAAAGTTTACGATGAGGATTGGGACTGGCAGGTGTTCTGGTCCTTCACCGCTTTCCTTTCTGTAGTACTCGCCTTCATGAACATACTTCCCATTCCAGCGCTCGATGGCGGACACATCATGTTCCTGCTTTACGAAATGGTGACCCGCCGCAAGCCCAACGAAAAGTTGATGGAATACGCCCAGTACGCTGGCATGCTCCTGCTGCTTACCCTCATGGTTTATGCCAACCTCGACTGGCTCCGCAGCCGCTTCTAAGGCACAATTGTTGAATGAACACAGCATGGTAAGGATCTGTAAATTACTGCCACTGCTACTTCTGCTGCCACTTTACAGCAGCGCCCAATCCCAACCTGCCCCCAAACCCGAAAAGCTCAAGGTCCTCCTCATTCCTTTCGAGCCGCGCCTCTACATCAGCGAAGCCGACCGCAACATCAACAAGGAAACAAAGATGACCTTTAAGCAGATCGTCCACGCCTTTCGCAAAGGCCTCGATGGTGTGCTCGGCAACCAGTTTAAAACAGCATTCACCGTTGTATCGCTCATGAACGATACCACGAAGAGCGCTTCGGATCTCAAGGCGATCTATGGTTCTGTTGGATACAATTACAGCATTGCTCCCGGACCCGATCAGCTGTTGCCGCCAAAGGAGCAAGCGAAACCGAAAACGAATCCCGCCAAGGGCCACCTCGATACAGAGATGCAGGGCAATGAGAAAAAGTTCATGAACACCAAGGTGAGCAACACCGCGTTGTTCAGCGCGCTCAATAAAAAATACAAGGCCGATGTTTTTGTGTTCGTTAACGAGCTCGATATCAAAGCCACTCCTGACTTCGACGACGCAACCCAATCATACAAACGCGAAGTGGCGGTGCATTACAGTGTGTTCGATAAGTCAGGGAAAGCTCTTTGCGCCGGCCTTGCCGAAACCACCTGCCCCTCCAGCGAAAACGTCCCGGCCAAGATCACGAGTAACTATTTTACGGCGCTCGCTAAAACGATCTTCGATCGTACTCAAAAAGCACTTGGTGTGAATTAGGATTAAGGATTTAGGAATTAGGATTTTTTGTTCAGTACGCAATTCCTGAATCCTTAATCCTAATTACTCCCTAAGACCTTCAGTAGTTCATCCAGCTTCGGCGTAAGAATGATCTCCGTCCGGCGGTTCTTCTTCCTGGCCTCTGCGGTCTTCGCGGGATCGATGGGGAAATACTCACCCCTGC
This sequence comes from Bacteroidia bacterium, assembly GCA_025451785.1. Taxonomy (GTDB): domain Bacteria; phylum Bacteroidota; class Bacteroidia; order JANWJV01; family JANWJV01; genus JANWJV01. The sequence continues at coordinate 4,922 of JANWJV010000051.1, forward strand.
CCGCTGCGGTCAGCCTCGTAGGGTCGGTACTGCTGTTCTTGGTGATGATCTTCACGATAGAGGTGGCACGTATCACGCTCAGGTCCCAGTTATCCTTTATCTCCCCCGTTCCTTTCATCGGCACATCGTCCGTATGGCCTTCTACCAATACATTGATGTCAGTATTGCTTTCCAATACCTTCGCGAGCTTCTTCAGCGCTTCCACTCCTTTTGCTTCTACAGTAGTGCTGCCGGAAGCGAAGAGCAGGCTCTCGTCCATCGACACATAAACTTTTCCGTTCTTGTTGGTGATGGTAAGCCCTTTGCCTTCGAAGCCCACCAGCGCGTCACTTACTTTTTTCTTCAGGTCGTTAATGGCATCGTCCTTCCTCTTCAGGATGTCTTCCAGTTCTTTCACGCGTGCTTCGCGCTTTTGAAGTTCGAGGGTGAGCATATCGAGCTTCAGCTTCTGTTCGTTGAGGCTGCGCTCCAGTGCTTTCAGTTCGTCCTGCTTGCGGATCAGTTCCTCCTGTGTCATCTGCAGCTGTCCAACAAGCTTGGTGTTCTCGTTCGCGTTGTTGCGTGTAAGCTTGTCCAGTTGCGCTAGCAGTTGCTCGTTCACCGCGTTCAGCTTATCATATTTGCCAACCAGGTTGCGGTAGCTGGTACCGGTCACCGAAGTATCTTTCTTAAGCCCGTAAATGGCCTTGTCATTATCCGCCAATTGCGCCTTGGCTTCTGCCAGGCGGGTCTCACAGCTCTGGCTGCTGCTCTTCACCGCCGACAGCTCCTTTTCGCAGTTCTCGCGCTTTGTTTTTTCTTCTTCCAGCTTCCTGGCGGGAACACATGAAAGGATGAAAACAGCTGAAAATCCAGCAATAGCAAGGGTTTTGAGAGTATTACGCATTGGCTTGATGATTGTTTAGTAAGCAATATTATGAATTTTAAACACGGTTTCGTTTATAAAAAACGAAACTTTTGAACAGAAGTAGCGTTAATAATCAGGAGATTTGAGATCATGCTTAGCAAGAACTGGCTCACCGAAAAACACATCGACTTCGAATACAAGAAGTACGTATTGCTGGCCTACCTTAAGGAAGTGCACGAACGCTTCGGCCTTAACCAGCTGTATCCTTCGCTCGCCGAGATCATTGAGCATTACAAGAGCCTGAGCGCCATCCGCGAGAACCACCAGCACCTGCTGTCCTCCATTCCCCAGCGCATCAGCAAGATCGACATGGAAAAGATGATGATCACCTATTCAAAGATGCTGGAAGACGACGCGTTGATGGCGGAGATCGAGAGCATCATCAATTTCTCAATACCTAAATTCGAATATTACCTGCGTGAAGGGAAAAAGATCTACGATTTTATCGAGGAGCACCTGCACATTCAGTCGGTGGGCCTGGTGCCACTTTACCCCGACGATGGCTATATGTTCCTGCGCGGCGGCGAAAGCGCGGATACCAAAGTGTACCGCTACCACATCACCATTTACGAGCAGCCCAACGAAAAATACAGGGCCATCCATACCGAATACGTGAAAAGCTATAGCAAGGGGTTCATCAATACGTTCGAATCGATCAAGACCGACCTCATTCGGGAAGATAAGCGCCTGCCCAACCCGGCAGCCTACGCGGTAGAAACAGAAATGGAATTACCGTTGGAGGAAACGTTCCTGCCAATAGCTACAAGGGCACTGGTAAAACACGTGGCTACTACTTCTTGTCGCGAATAGCGTCTTCCTTGAAGGGCCTGAAGGCCGTACGGCGGTTCTTCTGGTGACCTGCTTCCTTCTCCTCGTTCGTCCTCATCGCGTTGATCTCCGCTTCGCTCACCAGGTTCTTCTTTTCGCCGTAACCGGCAGCCAGCAGTCGTTCCTTGGCAATGCCGCGGCCGATAAGGTGGTCAACCACGCTTTGGGCACGCTCTTGAGAAAGGCGCTGGTTATAGACGTCGCTTCCGCGGATATCGGTGTGAGAACTGATCTCCACGCTAAGGTTGTTGTTCAGCAATAGGAAGTCCGCAAGGTCATCACATATCTTCTTCGACTCAGGACGCAGCGTTGCCTTGTCGTAGTCGTACTCGATGCCCGGGATCACAATGTCACCCTGGGGAATGATCGAGAGATAGAAGTCCTGTTTGAAAAAGGTAGACTCGGTAAGGCCGGCGGTAGAAATGGAAGCCGCGTCGGCGAAGTATTTGTTCTTCTGCGCCTTGATGAAGAGTTCCATGCCTTCGCTCAGGGGCGTTGAATAGAAACCATTCTCGTCGGTGATGAAGAAGAAGTTCTCCTTGTCGCCTTTCATGTCTTTGAAGGTCACCAGTGAGTTAGTGATGATCTGCTTGGTTTCCTTGTCATACACATAACCGCTGATGCCGTACTGGTTGGGCTCCTTTTCAAAAGTGTAGTTCCTGTAGCAGTTACCGCCGGTATTACAATCGGGGCAGCTCTTGCGGTCGCTGGTCACATAGCCGGTCATCTGGCTGCGCTCCATCACGTAATAAATATCATCGCGGCTCGAGTTGATCGGCTTGCCCAGGTTCTTGGGAGTGGTCCAGATGTTATCGTCGTCGTTGAACTGTGTCTTGAGCACATCCAAACCGCCGATGCCCACGTGGCCATTAGAGCTGAAGAAAAGTGTTTGCGTGTAGTGATGGAAGAAAGGCGTCACTTCATCCTCGGGCGTGTTCACCACCTTGCCAAGGTTCTTGGGCGCGGAGGCGTTGCCGTTGTCGTCGATCTTACACATCCAAATATCCATCTTGCCTTCGCCGCCTTCGCGGTTCGAGGTATAATAAAGGGTGTTGCCATCAGCGGAGAGCGCTGGATGCATGCTCTTGAAACCTTCTACGTTCACAGCATCGCTAAGCTTCATAGGCTCCAGCCATTTGTCGCTTACGTTCCTTGCCAGGTAAATGGCGCATTCATTTTTGTTTACGCTCGACCAGCGCGTGAAGAAGAAGAAAGTACGGTCGAGCGAAAGAACACCAGCGCCTTCGTTCAGGGCGCTGTTGAAGGGAATTCCGAGGTTCTCGGGCTGACTGTAATTACCTTCGTTCTTTTTTACGGTATAAAGATCAGTGAGGTAATTGGAGTTCTGTGTCTTGGGATCGGTGATCGTTCCGCCCGGGCGTGCCGAGGTGAAGAGCAGGTTGCGCGCGTCGCCGTAATAATTGATCGCGAAGCTTGAAGTGCCTTTGTTGAAGGTGGAGTCGAGCTCTGTAAGCGTGATCTTCTTGTTTACGTTGTTACTGTCAAGCGCCAGCAGGCAGCTGATGATGTTACGTTGCGCGCGCTTGTAAGTGTAACTGTTACTGTCAGGCGTGCTCGCGATATAACTCTCGCATTCGCGCATCGCCGGCATGTACTTCATGTTGTTCATGAGCACCAGCGAATACCAGTACTTTTCATCAGGATACATCGGCGACTTGTTCGCTACCGACTTAGCATACCATATCTCCGCGTTCTCGTAATCGTGGTTAAGGCGGTACGACTCCGCGATCTGGTGCATCACGTAATGGTCGCGCCCTTCGGGAGTGTTCTTATCGATAACAGGAGGCGCGATGGCAGCTTCAGCCTTCTTCAGGCTGTCGGCCTTGCCGGCGTCCGTTGAATCTTTCTTGCTTTTTTCACGCTTGTAATAAGGCTTGGGATCATAGGGATACACAAGGTCCTTATCAGCAGATGCGCTCTTGTCAAGGATCTTCATGTAGAAGTAGGCGGCCGAGCCGTAATCCTCGTTCTTAAAGGCATTGTCGCCGTACTCAAGCCATTCTCTCTTGCTCTGCGCGAAAGCGGCAGTGCAGAACAGGGCCAGCAGCAGTGTGATCTTCGCTTTCTTCATCATAACCGGGGGCAGCTGGGAATGGGGTTCGGGTTTTGCCTCTTAGGCGTATAGGTGATGCTCAACTCCAGTGCTCCCTTGCCGTCAGATACAGGCTTAAGCGTGGAGGTGTTGATGTCGTAACTGATCTTGTATATATAGTCGCCCTGCTTGAAGCCTGCTTCTAATACAAAAGCGTCTTTTTCCCTGTAGCCGGGCTTCGATTTGCTCAGCGGACCGGAGATCCGGTACGTGGGGCCGAAAATGATATAAGCGTCTGACTCGGTAAGGTAATAGTGCAGGTACATGCTCATCGTCAGCTCCCTGTCGTTGGTTTGGTGCATGTTCATGAACTGCGGCATGAGCTGGATCTTTTCATTGATGCCGATCTTTGTTCCGGCATGGATGGTCCAGTGCACAGGAAGTTTGCTGGCACTGAAATAAGCTTCGTCAGGATGGTTGATGTGGTTTACCGAAAGACCCGCGAAAGGATTGAAGCGCGCGCGGTTGTCGGCGAAGTAATACATGATGCCCATGTTCAGGTCGGGCATGAACTGGCTCACGCTGCCCGCGCTCTCGCCGCTGGCAATGCCAACGTCGAACTGTCCGCCTTGTGTCCCCACGTACTGGTTCCCCCAGGTAAGCTTGTTGAGGTTCACCGATTTGTGAAGAAAACCTAATTGCAGGCCGCCGGAGATGTGGTGGTAGTTGTTCGTCTTGTTATCGATCGCGTAGTCATAACCGCCCGAAAGCAGGAAGCTGAGCGCGTTGTAATTGCCGGTGCCGGCACGGTAGTTCAATATCTGCGCGCCGAAAGCATATTTCTTATACGGCATATCGAACGAAGCGCCAGCCGTGGTGAATGGTTTGGTGGCGATCGCTCTCCACTGGTTGCGGTAATGCGCGTGAATGCGATAGTGGCCGTTGAACATGCCGGTCATCGCCGGGTTAAGGTACAGCGGCGCCGCTTCGTACTGTGAAAGGTGAAAGTCCTGCGCCTGCATTCCCGCGGGAACCAGGGTTCCGAGGAACAGCATCGCGCCGATCACTTTCGTATGGAATGTTCTTTTCATGGTTCTTGTTGAACAGGGGTTCATCTTACCTCAGCAGCGTTACATCGCCCGAAAGGTGGTGCGTTATTCCATCGGGGGTATCGCCTACCACAGTGTATACATACACACCGATCGGCTGCGGCACTCCGTCTTTCATTCCATCCCATCCAACGCTTTGGTCGGTAGAGATGAAAATGAGCTCGCCCCAGTTGTTATAGATCTTGAACTCCAGGCGGTCAAAAGGTCCGCCGTATACATACAGGATGTCGTTCTGGTCGTCGCCGTTCGGAGAGAAACCGGAAGGCACTTTCGGAGGCAGGCTCACCACGATCTCTTTGTAGATCGTGTCCTTACATCCATAAATATCAGTGATCACAAGCATCACTTTGAACTTGCCGCCCACGTTGTAAATGTAGGTGGGGTTCTGCAGGTGCGAGGTGTCGCCGAGCGTCGTGGGATCGCCGAAGTTCCAGAACCATGCAACAGCGTTTGCTGAACTTTGGTCGCTGAAAGTGATCAGCTGTCCGAGGTCTGCAGTGTAATCGTCGGCCACGAACGCCGCGATAGGCGAAGGATTTACCGTTACCGTCTTCTGCACCGTGTCCTTACAGCCCTGGCTGGAAACCACAATGAGGTTCACGGTATAATTGCCTGCCGTGCCGTACACCCACCAGGTGTTCTGCTGGCTCGACGTATCGTTGCTAGTGCTTTGGTCACCGAAGTTCCACGCCCAGCTTACGATGCTGCCACCGGTTACCATCGATGAATCCATGAAAGTGGTTTGGTCGCCCAAACAAACAGCAGAGTTGTTGAAGTTGGCCAGCGGCTTGTAATACACCGTTACGTTTTGTGTGAGCGTATCCTTACAGCCATTGTTGGAAGTTACCACCAGTGTTACCGAATAGGTGCCGCCCGAATTGAAAATATACGAGGTGTTTTTGGTGGTGGCGTCGGTAGATCCGTTGTTGTCAAAATCCCATGCCCATGATGTGATGGTGCCGATCTTGGTAGTGGAAGCGTCGAAGAACTTCACCGAGTCACCTGCGCATGCGCTGATGCTGCTGAAAGCCGCTACAGGCGCGGGGATCACCGTTACGTAAACAGTGTCAGCCTTTGGTAAACATCCGCCGTTGTTACGCGAGGTGAGGATAAGCATCACCGTGGAAGTATCGTTGCTGCCCAGCTGGTAAGAAGCGTTGAGCGTAGTGTCGTTCGGAACAAAACTGCCGTTGCCATTGCTGGTCCAAATTCCCGCGCCGGTGCTGCTCGTTCCTGTAAGCGCAATGGTATAGCCCGCGCAAACAGAAGCTTGCGCTGTAGCATTTACCAGCGGCGAAACGAACGTGATCTTCATGGTATCACGCACCACGAGACAGTTGCCGTTGCCGGTAGAGCTGAGGATAACGTATACAAAGCCGGTGGTCTTGTCAGCGTTGCTCGGCAGATAATCTGCGTTGAGCGTAGTGGCGTTCGGAGAGAATGTTCCCGACCCGAGTGTGGTCCAGATACCACCGGTAGCGATCGTTACAGCTCCATTCAGTGTTACTTTGGGAGTATCCACACAAACAGTAACATCAGGTCCGGCGTTCACTGTTGGAGAAGGTGTAAATACGATCGTGATCGTATCAGCCTTACCCGCGCCGCAGGGTCCATTACCCGTTGTCGTAAGTATCAGTGTTACCGATCCGGCAGTGATTTCGCCGGCAGTAGCGGTATAGGTCGCGTTAAGCGTTACGTTGTTCGGCGAATAAGTACCTGCACCGCCGGTCCATACGCCGCCCGAAGCGCCCGAAACAGAGCCATTGAGCTGTACCGTGGGGTTGTTCTTACAAGCCGTTGTGTCTTTGCCGGCCACCGCTACCGGCGCCGTCATTATCACCACGGTCTTTTTGAGCGTATCACGGCAGCCGATCTTCGAAGTAACAATGAGCTGTACCTGGTAAGTACCCGCTGAAGTATACAAATGCGGAGGGCTCTTGGCCGTAGAAGTTTGTGAATCACCGAAGTTCCATGCCCATGCCTTGATCGAGTCGGGCGCAGTGGCCGTAGAGGTATCCTGGAAATTGATGATGGTGTTCTGACAAACAGTGTCGTTCGGCAATATGTTGAACTTGGCGGAGATGTTCGAAACGGTCACCACACGATAAGCGGTATCGGCGCAGGGAGTTCCTTTCTGCACGATGAGCATCACCGTGTAAGTGCCGGTGCTGGGATAAGTATAAGTGGGGAACTTTACGTTTGAAGTATCTGCCAGCGTGCTGGGATCACCAAAATTCCAATGGAAAGTGGTGGAGTTGGCAGAACTGTTGTTGTTGAACACCACCGCCTGGCCTTTACACGCGTCGGATGGTCCGATGCCCGCCGTTGCCGGCGGAGGACAATTGAGCACGTTGAACTGGAAATCCCTGACGATGAAGCCCAATGGTTTTCCGTTACGGTATTCCGTCACTTTAATACCTACCACGTATTGCCCCAGGTTAGGCGGGGTACACACCAGAAGCCCGTTGGCTGTCACGCTCATGGGCGCTCCCAATGGTTTCCATAGCTTGTACTGCGTACCGCTCGAATAGGTAATGGTATCGAAGCGCGGAACGTTACCCGTGAAAACAGGGTGTGTAGTTACGTCGGCATAAGAGTCATCGTAAGGCTGGTACAGCGAATACACCAGTGAGTCACCGTCAATATCGGTTGCGCTGTGGTCGAAGTTCAGCGGCCTGTTTACGCAAACGAAAATGGGAGGGAAGTTCACCCACTGAGGGCTGCTGTTGGTGAGAACAATGTTATTGTCAGGGATGTACGCGTAATAGGTCGTTCCTGAGTTAAGGGGGTTGGAAACGTTAAGAAGACTGGCGTTACGGCAACAGGTAGAGAACCACATGTGGTAGCCGCCTTTGCGCGGAGGCAGGTTGTTCACCACTTTGGTATAGATAGCCTCCTGCACACAAACACCGGGGTTGAAGGCGCAGGTATCGATGAAAGGAGCCAGGGTGGTGGCGCCGGGAAATGTAATGCTGATGTCCTTGCCGAGGTTGCTCGCTCCGGCGTTGTTAGGTACAAAGGTGGAGTCGCGTACCCAAATGGTCACTGTGCCGGGAAATGCTACCCCGCCGCAGTCGCGGTACAGCCTCAGTGTAACACGATAAGTGGAGCCGCCAAGGTGCTCATAGCTCAATGATCCGCCAACAACGTGCGTAGCGTTAACGGTGGTTGGGGCAAGAAAAAGAAAGCACAGGGAGATGAGGAAAAGTATTTTCTTCATGCGGTTTGGAAAATTAAGCGGTAAATATACAAAAAAACCCAATACCAAAGTAAAGTAGGGAATTTCAGTAATTTGTTATATTTTTGTATCCCTTTTTAGAAACTGTACAGCCATGAAAAAACAATTCCTCTGCATTTTTTCGGTTCTTTTTGCTTTTTCCGCCTTCTCACAGGTAAATATCCTGTGGCAAAAGCGCCTTTCCAGCACCGGCAGCAACCAGGACAAGGTAAACGCCATGGTGGTCGACAAGTTCGGCAACTCTTACGTTACAGGCACCGGATTCGGTACCAGCGGCACTTATGACTACTTTACTGCCAAATACAACAGCGCGGGCACTTTTCAGTGGAAAATGGAGTACAATGGTACTGGCAACGGCCTTGATGAGGCCCGTTCCGTAGCTGTGGATACAGCTGGAAACGTGTACGTTACGGGCTGGAGCAATGCCGGAGCGCATTACGACATCTCTACGGTAAAATACAATGGCGCCGGAGTTCAGAAATGGGCTGTTAACTTTAATGGTGCTACCAATGGCCTCGACGATGGTTATGTGGTATTGTGCGACAAAATGGGCTCAGTTTACGTGGTTGGCGGTAGCGACAGCAGCGCAACCACCGGCGAAGATTATATCACCATTAAGTACGATACCTTGGGTGTTAAAAAATGGCACAGGCGCTATACTTTTAACGGCTTGAACCCCGACGCGGCCTACGCGGCCACACTTGACGCTACCGGTAACATTTATGTGACCGGCTATAGCTGGGGCGGTGCCGCCAATGATTTCGATTACGCGACTGTAAAATACAATACCAACGGTGCCCTTCAGTGGTCGAACCGCTATAACAATGCCGCCATGAACAAGCACGATGAAGCAAGAGCCATCGCTGTGGATGCGACCGGCGCTGTTTTCGTGACCGGCTACAGCAGGGGAACAGGTATTTCAAGCTCCAATTATGACTACGCTACCATCAAGATCAGCAATACAGGCGCTGCGGTATGGAACACCCGTTACGATGGTCCCGCTAAGGATTACGACAGGGCCAACTCCATTGCCATTGATGGCAAAGGCGGTGTTTATGTGACCGGCCGCAGCAAACAGGGTGCTTCTTCTGCGGAGGACATTGTGACCATCAAATACAGGGACAGCAGCAATACTGCAGTTCAAAAATGGCTTAAGATCTACGACGGCGCCGTGATCGGGTTCGACGAAGGAAAGGCCATTGCTATCGACGGCTCCAAAAGCGTTTACGTGAATGGCTATAGCTACGGTGGATCCACCAAGAACCACGATTTCGTGACATTGAAATACGATTCCATGGGCACTTTTACATGGATCACTAAGTACAACGGCACCGCCAGCAACATCGACCAGGGCGCTGCCATTCAGCTCGACCCGGGAGGAAACGTTTATGTGGCGGGCTCCAGCATCGGCACAGGCTCCAATTTCGACTTTGAGACCATCAAATATTGCCAGTTCAAGACCACCGGCACGCCCGATGTGGCCATTTGCGCCGGCAAGAACACGCAGCTGAACGCTACCACAACAGGTGCAGTTTCCTATACCTGGACACCCTCCGCGGGACTCAGCTCTACTACCATTGCTAACCCTGTGGCAAATCCCACCATTACAACCACATATATCGTTACCAGTACCAATTCCACCGGTTGTTCTGATGATGATACCATTACTGTTACCGTGAACCAATTGCCATCGGTAAGCATCGCTGCCGATGGTCCTACGACTTTCTGCCAGGGCGATTCAGTAGTGCTCACCGCTGTGGCGATCCCCACTAACAGGACCTGGAGCACTTCCGATACTTCTGTATCGATCACCGTTAAGGTTTCAGGTACTTATATCCTAACCGTAACCGACACCAACGGCTGCTCAAACACAGCGCAGGTGGTAGTGACCATGAACCCCAACCCGGTACCGGTTGTCACCCAAAACTTCAATACCCTTAACACCGGCTCTTTTGCGGTGTACCAATGGTATCTTGCCGGAAATATTATCTCTGGCGCTACCAGTCAAAGTTATATTCCCCTCGTGAACGGAACCTACAAAGTGTGTGTTACCGATGGCAACGGCTGTACCGGATGCTCCAACGACTTCCTCGTAAGTAACGTGGGCATTGATGAACACGACAACATTTCGATGCTGAATGTTTATCCTAACCCAAGCTCAGGCGAGCTGAACATTGAGATGAACCTTAATGGCTCCGGCGAAGTGAAAGTGAAGCTGTTTAACCTCACAGGCCAGCTTATCTTCAGCGAAGACATCGCGCAGACCAGGGGCACTTACAAGAAGCAGCTCAACATCGCGGAACAGGCCAAAGGCACCTATTACCTGCAGGTTGTAAGTGAAAAAGGCGTCCTCAACCAGCGCATAGTAGTTCAATAATGAATAGCCCCGACCTTAAGGTCGGGGCTATTTACCTCAATATAGATCGGGCTTTAGCCCAACTATTTTATCAGGCTTACGTGCCCTATTATTTTTTTCGGCTGTAAACTGTCCAGCTCCCTGTAGCTGATCTTCCAAACGTATACGTCCATCTGTGCGATGTCTTTTCCGTCTTTCGCACGTCCATCCCAGCCTTCGTTGAGGTCGCCGGTACGGTAGATCTCATTGCCCCAACGGTCGAAGATCCACATGCTGAAACAGGCAGGGTCAATGTTCACGCCTTTGGCGGCGAAAAGATCGTTGAGGCCATCGCCATCAGGGGTAAACGCATTGGGAACGTACAGCGAAGGAATATCTTCAACGGTTACTGTGCTGTAGTAAACATCGGTACAGCCGTAGGAGTTGGTAACGGTAAGTTTTATGGTGTAGGTGCCGGGGTTTTTGTAGATGTGCTGTGGCTGGAACAGGTTCGACGTATCGCCATCGCCAAGCTCCCAGTGATAAGTAACACCGTTCACGCTGTTGTTGCTGAACTGAACGTGCAAAGCCGAAGGACCTTTTTCGGGAGTAGCGGTAAAAGCCGCGCTTACGCTGTGAAGGATCACTGTAATTGCCGCGGTGCTGCTGCAGCCACCGTTCGTTCCGCTTACGGTATAGGTGGTAGTTACGGTGGGACTTACTGAAATACTGGCTCCTGTTGCTCCTGTGCTCCAGGAATAGGAAGCAGCATTGCCGCTTGCGGTAAGGGTTACCAGTTCTCCTTTGCAAATATTACTTACCAGCGGCAGGATCACGCTGGGCAACGCGTTCACGGTAACGGTGAAGCTGGCGGTATCATTGCAGGAGCCCGCGTTTATCAGCACAGTATAGGTGGTGGTGGCCGAAGGGCTTACTGAAATGGATTGAGAAGTGCTTCCGTTGTTCCATGAATAGCTGAAAGTGCCGCTGCCTCCATTGGCAGTAAGCATTGTTGCGCTTCCCGCGCAAATGGTGGCGTTGCCAGTAATGCTTGCTACCGGCATAGGGTTAACAGAAACAGTTACAGTGGCAGTGTCGGAGCAGGGACCGTTGGAAACATTTACAGTATAGGCGGTGGTCGTGGTAGGGCTTACGCTAATGCTTGCGGTGCTGGCGCCATTGCTCCAGCTGTAGGAACTTCCTCCTGAAGCGTTCAGCGTGGTGCTGCTTCCGGCGCAAATAATAACATTGCCTGCAATGCTTGCTGTGGGCTTGGGGTTCACTGTTACAGTAACCGTTGCGGTATCATTGGCGCAGGCACCGTTAGAGACCACGAGCGAATAAGTAGTAGTTATGGTGGGGCTTACCGTGATGCTCTGGCTGATGGAGCCGTTGCTCCAGGCATAGGTATAAAGGTTTCCCGCGCCGGCAGTTAGCACTGTGCTACCGCCTCCGCAGATCGACGTGTTGCCGCTGATGCTCGCTGTAGGAAGCTCTCGCACAGAAACGTCGTCGATGAGGTACATGGAATAACCGAAACCGGTTTTAACGCGTGTGGTGTCGGTAAGAAGGTCGGTCTTGAAATTACCAAGCGTGAGGGTGTTCTCTCCTCCTGTGGCGGTAAAGGTTCCTGATACTTTCACCCAGTTGAGCGTGTCTTGAAGAGGAACTCCGTTGGGGCTTGCTACCTGAGGATTTGCGCTCAGCAGGCAGGAAAATCCGCTGCAAGTAGGAGCTCCATTGGTAAACAACATGCCGATCTCGTCAATGGCAAGCACGCTGTTGTTCGCGAGGTTCACATACATTTCGGCGCAATATTTTTTTCCGCTCTTGAGCGAACTGGTAAGCGGAGCAGAGATGTATTCGCGCTGTTGTGTGCTGTTCTTGCTGTTCTTGGCGAATACGAAGAGGTGATAATAGGCCTTCCCGCTGCGAGGCACCTGGTAGCCGTTGAAGTTCTTAGGAGTGGAGAAACTTGGGTTCTGGTTGCAGGAGCTAAGGTAGTCGGGGGTGCTTGTAGTGGGAGCAAACCAGGGACCCATGGCGTTGCTGGGGTTGGGATAGGTGCAGAGGCCGCCTTCGAAGTCCCCGGCTTGCACCAGGTTTTGGGCGTTTGACAGGGTGCTGCCGCAGAAGAAGCTGGCGATGATCAGGCGGAGGGTAAACTTTTTGCTCATGGTTCGTGCGTTTTGGTGATACAAACATCGCCCGTATGTACTTTAATATAAAACCATAAGCTCTTTAAAAATATAAAGTCTAAAAATTGAAATAGTTCATAATTATTAAAATATTAAGCCATTGCCATAATTACATTTTATATATTTTATTATACTTTTAGCATATTTTTATAAAATACAATAAACATAATTCATATAAATAATACATTTATTATGTTTTTATGATTATTACCAATAAAAATCTTAAATATAAAGTTCATGAACAAAAATGAACATCTTTTCGACCTGATCAGGAGCCTCGATAAACAGGAGCGGCGGTATTTCAGGATCTATGCCTCTTCGCGAACCATTGGCGAGCGAAATAACTGCCTGGTATTATTTGATGCGATCGACGCGCAGCGCAGCTATGACGAAAAGAAGCTCAGGGAAAGCCTTGCGGCCGAGCGTTTCATGAATTTCCTGGCGCCGGTAAAGCAGCAGCTGTACACTCTTATCCTGAAAAGTCTGGGCTCGTATCATTCGGCCCACGACTCCGACGCACTTTTGAGGGGACTCCTCCACCAGGCGCATATACTGTACCGCAAAGGCCTTGCGAAGGCCTGCAACAAGCTTCTCAACAGGATCATTAAGCTGGCCGAAAAAAATGAGAAGGACCATCACCTGGTGGAGGCCTATAGTATGCGTTATGCGCTGTTGGTGGCCACGAAGAACACGGGCCGCATCAGGAAAGAACTGGACCCTTTGCTGTCGAATGTTCGCGATGCGCTCGAAGAGCTGCAGCTTTCTTTCGACTGCCGCAAATACCAGTCGCAAAGCCTGATCCTTGCCTGGCAGGAAAAGTCGTTCAGAAGTGAACACTCTCTGGAGGAGATCGGCGAGGTAGAGAAAAAGGCTTCGACGCTGCGCACTCCGCGCAGGATCGGGTCGCAGCTGCTGATCAACAACGCCCGTACCATTTTTGCCGACGCCAGGGGCGATTTTGAAGCGGCTATGAGTGAAAGGGAAAATGCTGTGAAGATGCTGGAAGAACACCCCGAGCTGATAAAGGACAATCCGATCAAATACTACATCTCCCTTTACAATGCCGCTGTGTACCTGCATGGGCGTGAGGAAAATGCCCGCGCCCTGGTGTTTGCCGATCGCCTCGTGCGCATTTCGGGCAGGCAGATCCAAAGGAGCGATCACCGCCGCCATTTCCTGGTAGGAACCATGATCCGGCTCGCGATCATCTCCCGCCTGGAAGAAGCAGAGGGGGAAAGAGCTCCGGCCATCGAGGCGGAACAAACGTATCGGCGCTGGCAAAAGGAGTTCACCTTGCACGACCAGGTGGTGGTAGGCCTTAATTTCTCGCTACTATGGTTCAATCGCGGCGACCTGCAGGCCGCGCGCAAGTGGATGGCGGAGGTGCTCAACACCCCGGGCGCCGAGAGGACCAACCCCGAGATCTATTTCCAGGCAAGGGTTCTTAACCTTGCCATTCATTTTGAGCTGGGAGATGCTGATTATATGGAGCACCTGATCCGCTCTACCTACCGTTTCCTGCTGCGTCGCAAGCGCATACATGGTTTCGAGGAAACATTGCTGTCGTTCATCCGGAAAAAACTGCCCCGCCTTAATTCTCCCCGAGAGCTCAGGGAAGCGCTCCTGGCCCTGAAGACCGAAATGGAAGTGCTGAAACGCGACCCGAAGGAAAGCTATATGTTCCGCAACTTTGACTATGTGAAATGGCTGGAGAAAAAGATCAGCGATCTGTCCGTTAGGGGCTGAAAGGGTGAATTGTTGTACTTTTACAAAAAATCTCCCATGAAAAATATCTATACAATTCTTATTGCTCTTCTTTCCCTTTCCGCTTCAGCGCAGCAGTTCTGCAACAAGGGGGCCAACGTGGCCATTTACTCCAACTACGACGGCGGGGTGCTGACCATCAATGTCGATACCAATATCGCTAACCTCAAGATAGGTGTGGTGGCCTACGAGAACGATTCCATCATTCTCACCGGTACCTATAAGAACAATGTGACCAAGATATTCTTCGCGGGCTTTTTTAACTCGAACAACAAGCATTGCGCACCGTATCCCAAGGTGAAATCCATCAATGGAGCGACCATTGGCACTGACTCTATCTTCTTCTATCCCCCGGTGACCTATAACAATCCCAACGGTTCTAATAATATCATCTGCAACACCTCTTGTAACACCACCACTTCGCAAGGAGGATGCAATACAGCGGATCAGATAGCGGATTACTTCCTGAAGAAGTTCAACAGCACTAAGCTGCTGTTCCATCTCACGCAGTATGGCTGCTGGACAGGCGTACAAAAGATCAGCGCGGGTGGTAATTGTTGCGCGGTTCCTGCGGGTACCGGCCTTGCCGAAAAAAATGCGGTCGAGTTCGGTGTTATGCCCAATCCTTCCAGCGGAAAGTTCATGCTCAGCGGCCTGCCTGCTGATACACAAAGCATTGAGGTGTTCGACCTGTTGGGAAACAGTATTTACAAAATGACATCGCCCACACGCAGCCTTGCGCTCGACCTGACCGGAAAATCGAAAGGAGTTTATTTCCTGAAGCTGAACACTCCCACTGAAACACTGGCGAAAAAGATAGTGATAGAATAAGCCTGAAGCAGAAGCTGGCGCTTCGCTCCAGGCTTATTTGCCTCTCTATTGTTACTCTGCTCCCGTAAAGATCAGCTTGGTCATTTTTGTCATCGGACCTGAGCCATTGTCGGCGCTTACCACGCAATAGTAAGTGCCCCTGCTTAGGCCTTCGGAGCTCCACTGCACCAAATGCTGCCCAGCTGCGCGATCGCCGCTCTCCAGCTCCATCAGTTCCTGTCCAAGCACATTGTTAATGCTGACCCTCACCTTGCTTTCAGCGGGAAGCTCATACTTGATAGTGACGTAATCGCTGAAAGGGTTGGGATATGCATTCACCTGAACATTATTTGCGATGCTCGTCTCTTTCACATTGGTAGTCGCCTTCATATAGTTCAGGATCACTTCAAAAAGCTTGGAGGCGTAAGCGCGCGCTCCGATGGAAGCATAGCTTTGGTTGATGATAAGGCAAATGCTGGCACGGTTCACCGAATCGAGCATCGTTACCCCGATGTGGTCCCTGTTGCCCTGGTGATAGTAGAGCGTATTCCCGGGGAATGAATAGGTGTCCCAGGTAATGCCAAGCCCGTAACCATAAACGCTCGATATCTTGTGCATCGTAAGCATTTGGGCCATCGAAGAAGAGCTCAGAAGGTTACCGTTGAACAAATACTGGTAGAACAGCGCCTGGTCTTCGGTGGTCGACTGCACAGCGCCGGAGGTCCAGCCAAAGGTGTTGAACGAATTTCGCGGCAGCGCGAAAATGTCGCCGCTCTGCTTGGAGAAGCCGCCGTTGTCCCAGGGATGTGCCACTGTGCCCACTACTGTTTCTTCGCCTTCGAACCAGGTCTTGTTGAGCCCGCCGGGGCTGAGGACCAGCTGACGAAGCTTTACAGAAGGAAGCGAGCCCGTCACTTTCTGTACGATCATGCCCAGGAGCACATAACCGCTGTTGGAATAGTGGTAGCCGGTACCTTTCGCGAAATAGGGGGTCTTGCACATCTTCAAAAGTTCCATCGGCGTCCAGTTGCGGTTAAAGTTCGCACACATAGAGTCAGGCCCCGCGGGAGGGTCCATGTAATTGTAAACCCCGCTGGTGTGGTTGAGCAATTGCTTGATGGTGATCGTTGAGTCAATGTTGGGCAGGTTTAGCCCCGGCAACCGCTGGTAGATCTTATCGTTGATGTTTAGCAGGCCCTGGTCCTGGAGCTTGAGCACCAGCGCCGCGATCATCGTTTTGGTGCAGCTCCCGATGCTGAATATATAGCCGGGCTGGATGTTGTCTGTACCACATGAAACGCCGCTTACGCCGAGCCAGTTCCCCTGGTTGGGAACGATGATGGCGGCGGAAACACCTTTCAGGTTGTTCGCGATCCGTATCGAATCGAGCTTGAACTGCAGCTTCGTGGTAATGGAAGCCGGTAATTGTGCCATTGCGCCTGTGGCCCATATGGCAGAGAGAAGGAGGATAATTCTTTTCATGACTTTTGTTTTTGATTTATACAAAGCACGGCAGCCCCTTCTTGTAACCCAAAGAATCTTTTACGAATTTATGGAATATCGCCAACTGATTAAACACATAAAAATGTCATTTTTAGTTTAAAAATTGATATATTTGAAATTATTTCTGGATAAAAATAGGCATGCATAGGTCCAAGATACTCCAGGTTTTAAGGAACTTTTCTGCCAAAGAGCTAAGGCGTTTTGGCGAGTTCGTGCATTCGCCTTACCATAACAAGAACGAAAAGGTGAAAGCGCTCCTGAACGAGATCGAAAAATGCGCACCCGGTTTCAAAAGCGAAAAGCTCAGCAAGGAGAAACTGTACGAGAAGATATTTCCTGGTGAAAAATTCAGGGAGCAGCGCATGCTCGACCTTAGCTCTATGACCCTGGAATTGGCAGAGGAGTTCCTGGCGCTGGAGAATATTTCAAGGAGAAAGCTCAGGAAACACAATGCCTTACTCACCGAACTGGGCGAGCGGAAGCTGGATGCGCTCTTCGATATGCGGCTGAAAGAACTGGAGAGCCTGATGGAAAAGAACCCTGAGGAGGAGAACATCTATTACGAGGAATTCTCTCTCGCGATGACCACCATGAACTACAACTTCAGGAAGTACTACGCGGATGAAAAAAGCTACTCGAAAACGACCGATGGCACGCGTGAGATAAAGACGCTCAGTAATTTTTATCTCTACGAAGTGCTCAAGCTGTACACCTACCTTGTTTCGAAATACCTTGCCTTTAGCCAGCCGCCGCAAATGACAGGCTTCGAAGATCTGATCGGAAAGCTCATCCTGAAGACCGGTTGTGAAGAGCCACTGGTGGAACTATATTATCTCGCACTGAAGCTGCTGCTCACCGGGGAGGAAAAATATTTCTTCCTGCTAAGAGGGCATATGATAGAGAACGAGCCCGAAGGGATCCATGAGGAGGACCTGAAGCGGATATTCGTTTTTATGAATAACTTCTGTGTAGGAAAGGTGCTCAAAGGACAGCAGGAATACGCCAAACATACACTCGACATCTGCAAAGTATTTCTTAAAAGGGAAATGTTCCTGCAGAACGGGTATATGTCCGGCGCTTTTTTCCTCAACTGCATCCTTTACAGCATTAGTACCAATGACACCGAATGGCTCGATGGTTTTTTCAGCGGTTATTCGAAATACCTTCCCGGCGACATCCGCGAAAGCACGGTGAATTACAGTAAGGCGCATTTGCTTCTCCACCGCAAGGATTATCATAGTGTATTGCGACTTCTCAGTCATGCTACAGAAGACAGCCCACAACGGAAGTTCGGCATCAAGGTGCTGCTGCTCAAAACATTTTATGAAATGGGCGATCTCGAGCCGATCGACACACTGCTCGATAATTTTTTGCACCAGCTGAAGAGTGTCGATATCATCCCAGATAATTTCAGGCGCGCATTTACACAGTTTGCCGAATTCTACCGACGTCTTTTGCGCCTGCGCTTTGATCCAAATAAAAAGGAAACGGAACGACTTATCGCTGACATAAATAACCTGGAATATTCCCACCAGAAAAAATGGTTGGGGGAACAGGCCGGCATACTGCTAAGTAATTCTCATTGATGAAAATCAAGGCAACGCCTGACCGTTGTCAAGGCGCTTCATTTTTCCCCGCTCTAATTTTGCTGCAGCACAGAATAGTTCTGTGCTATAATCTACGCAGCAATGGAAGAATTACTTGTAAAGACCGAAAAACCCAAGACCGAACGTGCCCGCAGGCGCCTCAACTTCTCTTATTCCGAATGGAGAGAAATAAGAGAGGCGATCGAGCGGGGAGAGGCCAACCATGTGGTGGAGTTCAGGGAGATATCTGAATTCTATTCCATGGAAGACCTCATGAACCAATACAGCAGTTATAACGACGAGGAAAAGCGGCGCTTTCGCATCGCCCGGACCCGGAAAGGCCTCAGTACCTGGTATTGGGCGGTGCTGATGAAGCAAACAGAAGCAGCTTAATTTGTTGTTTCCCGACATCCGGCCGGCGATAACATCCCCATGTATCGGCCGGCCGTTTGCCGGAGGAGCCTTCAGCCATGGCGCGCTGAGATAGTATTGAGCTTGACTACTGCGCGGCTGTGCTTTTGGCACGGCACCTTCATTATCTCTGTATCAAAAATATCCCGCCCCACCCCTGACGGCAGTATATTATGGCTAAAAATATACATGTCAAAAATTGGCTTATTTCTTAATAAGCTTTAAAATGAGCTGATATTGCTTATTCATAAGTCATTAAATCACCTGTCAAGACTTTTTGTATTTTTGAGGAAATTTATACATCTCAGGGAAGCTTATTTACTTTTAAGCGAATTTGCGCCTCAAAAAGTAAAATGGTACTTTTAATGGAGAGAAGAACTTAAAGATCATTGTTCTCATTGGTAATTTCAGGAAGTAAAAGAAAAAAGTAAAATGATCCGCCGCGTTTTTTCTCAAACTCCGATGATCAAATGGCCTTCCATAATCATTAAATAATATACATGTCAAAGAAAGCCTCCGATAATTTGTTCCGGCTCATTAAAAGCCTCAGCAGTCCTGAGAAAAGGTACTTCAAAGTGTTCTCTTCCAGGCACACGTTGGGCGAGCAGAACAACTACGTGAAGCTTTTTGACGCCATCGACGCCCAGGGATCCTATGATGAGGCCTCTATACTCCAAAAGTTCCGTAAAGAGGCCTTCATTAACAAGTTTTCCATAGCTAAAGCCCGCCTTAACGAGGCCATCCTGCGCAGCCTCGACGCTTTTCACTCCAGCAGTTCTATCGACGCGGTATTGAAGCGGGAATTGCATTGCGCGGAGATCCTCTACAAGAAGACCCTCTACGGCCATTGCGCCAAGGCCCTGGCCAGCGCCAAACGCCTCGCTCTTAAATACGAGAAGCATTCTACCCTGCTCGAGATCTTCCAATGGGAAAAGCGGCTGATCGAGAAAGACAACTATGCGGGCCTTTCTGAAAAGGAGATAGATAACCTGCTTCGTGCCGACGAGCTCATCGCGGAGAAGATCCGCAATTTCAATGAGTACTGGAACATCAAAAGCCGCTTTTTCCAGCTGCTCAACCGTACCGGAAAGGTGCGTAACCAGGAAGAACTTGCCAACTTCAAGAAGATAATCGACAACACCCTTCTGAAGGCCGAGAACAAAGCCCTTTCTTACGAAACGAAATACCTCTTTTACCACATCTACAGTGCCTATTATTTCGGCATCGGCGATTATGAGAAAAGCTATCAGAACCTCAAGCGGAACGTGGAGCTCATTGAGTCAAATACAGAAATGTTCAAGGAAGAGCCCAATATTTATTTTTCCGTGCTCACCAACATCATTTACATCGCCAGCCAGCTAAAGAAATACGATGAGGTGTTCATCTACCTCAAGAAGTTACGTGAAGTACCGCAGACGATGGATACCAGCAAGAACGAGGACCTGGAGGTGAAACTGTTCTCGAGCGCCTACAGCATCGAACTTACCTTGTACAACCAGATGGGCGATTTCGAAAAGGCGCTCGCGCTGGAGCCGAAGATAGAGGAGGGGCTCGAAAAATATTCAGGCAAGATGAACAAGGTACGCGAAGCCTATTTCTATTCCAACATCGCCATCGCCAATTATGCAATGGGCAAACACTCGGCAGCCCTCAAATGGATCAACGGCCTGCTCAATAATGTGGGCATCGAAGAAAGCCAGGACATCCACTGCTTTACTCAGTTGCTCAACCTCATTGTGCACATGGAGCTGAAGAACGACCGCCTGCTTCCCTATACTTTCAAGTCGACGCACCGCTACCTGAGCTCACGTAACAGGGTGTACAAGTTCGAGAATGCCTTCCTCGATTTCACCGGAAAGATCATGAAGGCCCAGAAGCGGGAGGAGCAAACGAAATATTACAAAGAGCTTCACAGCAAACTGCTGGAGCTGGCCAACGATCCTTTTGAGAAAACAGTGTTCGAATATTTCGATTTCATCTCCTGGACCGAGAGCCGCATCGAGCGCGTTCCCTTCCGCCAGATCGTTGAAGAAAAGGCCCAGGTACGATGAGGACGATCAGCGCTGACTATATTTTCCCCATCTCATCAGCTCCCATTAAGAATGGCATCGTCATTATTGACAATGACGGAACGATCCTCGATATTGAAGAACTTTCCATCAACCATCAACCATCAACCATCAACCATTACAACGGAGTTGTGTGCCCCGGCTTTATAAACACCCATTGCCACCTGGAATTGTCCTACCTCAAAGGTCACCTTAGTGAAAAGGCGGGCATGACAGGCTTCATCCGCGAGATCATGAGCAAAAGAGACGGCTTCAGACGCGAAGAGATCATTGCCGCCATCGCTCCCGCTGAACAGGAAATGATCAACGAAGGCATCGTAGCTGTTGGCGATATCTCAAATGATGATTTTACGTTCGAACAAAAGGGAAAAGGAAACCTCATCTATCATACGTTCCTCGAAGTGTTTGATTTCACTCCGCACAATGCGGAGAAAGTAGTTTCTAAAGGGAAGATACTACGGGAGCTCCTGCAACGTCAAGCGTCAAACATCAAACATCAAACATCTATTTCGCCTCACGCTCCTTATACACTGTCTGCACCTCTGGCACGACTGATCAGTCAGGCATCTGAAGGAAACATCCTCAGCATCCACAACCAGGAAAGCGCCGCCGAGAACGAGTTCTTTATCAGCAAGAGCGGCCCCATGAAAGAGCTCTATGACAAAGCCGGCATCAACACTTCACACTTCGATGCCACCGGTAAAAACTCTTTGCACTACATTCTGGAAAACCTCAGCGACTTCAGCAAGCTACTCCTCGTTCACAATACCTATACATCCCGGGAAGACCTTCAATACGCCAACAGCAAACAACAAACAACAAATAACAAACTCTTCTGGGCCACTTGCCCCAACGCCAACCTCTACATCGAAAATAAATTACCCGATTATAATACCTTCATCGCTGAGAACGCGAGGCTTACCATTGGTACCGACAGTTATGCCTCCAATCACGCGCTTTCGATCTTGTCGGAGATCAAGACCATCTCCAACCATTTTCCTGCTATTGAATTGAACACACTGCTAACCTGGGCCACGATCAATGGAGCGGAGTTCCTGGGACTGGAAAAAAGTCATGGTACGCTGGAGAAAGGCAAGCGCCCGGGGTTGGTGCACATCAGTGGCCTTGATCTCAATACGATGAGGCTCACGGAAAAAAGCAAAGCGAAAAAGATCTGATCAGTAGTTCTCCATCAGGTAATTGGAGAAGGCGAAGAGCTTCGACTCTTCGAAACGGCTGGCCATTACCTGCACGCCAAAGGGCAGGCCGTTGGAATGTTTGCCCATGGGCAATGAGATGGCAGGAATGCCTGTAATGGGCGCCTGCACGGTGAAGATATCCTCCAGGTACATCGCGATGGGGTCGGCAGTGTTCTGACCTATCTTGAAAGCGGTGCCGGGCGTAGTGGGAAGTATAAGGAAATCATATTTCTTCAGCAGCGCGAAGGTCTTTTCCTGAAGCAGCCTCCTCACCTTTTGTCCTTTGCTGTAATAAGCATCGTAATAGCCCGCGCTAAGCACAAAAGTGCCAAGCATTATCCTGCGCCTCACTTCGGCCCCGAAACCCTCGGTCCGTGACAGTTTATAGGTGCTTTCAAGGTCGGTAGCGTTCTTGCTCCGGTAACCGTAATGCACGCCGTCATACCTGGCCAGGTTGCTGGAGGCCTCGGCAGTGGTAAGCACATAGTAAACAGGAACAAGGTAGTCGAGATAGGGGAAGTCAACGGCCTCTACCGTATGGCCTGCCGCCTTCAGTTTTTCGATCACTTCACTAACGCGCGCTTTGATCTCAGGGTCGAGGCCTTTTTTCTCAAGGCAATCCCTGATATAGGCCACTTTCACTTTCGATACATCGGTGTTCAGCTCCTTAGAGTAAGCAGGCACCGGTTTACTGCTGAGCGTGCTGTCATACTCATCAGCACCCGACATCACCTCAGTGATAATGGCAATATCTTCCATACTTCGCGCGATGGGCCCTATCTGGTCGAAAGAGGAAGCATAAGCAACAGCACCATAGCGCGATACCCTGCCGTAGCTGGGCTTTAAACCGATCACCCCGCAAAGGGAGGCCGGCTGGCGAATGGACCCCCCGGTATCGGTACCAAGGGCAGCCAGGCAGAGTTCGGCCGCTACAGCGGCCGCGGAGCCGCCGGAAGAGCCTCCCGGCACGCGGGTAGTGTCCATAGGGTGAAGCACATTGCCATAAGCGGAATTTTCGTTAGAGCTTCCCATCGCAAACTCATCGCAGTTGGTACGGCCAATGATGATGGCATCCTCCTTCAGCAGGCGTTCCACTACAGTTGCGCTGTAAAGCGAAGTAAAGCCTTCCAATATCTTCGAAGAAGCGGAAACACGGTGGTTGCGGTAGCACAGGTTGTCCTTAATGGCGATCACCATCCCGGCTAACTTCCCTGCCTTGCCTTCCTTGAATTTTTTGTCGAGGGATTCCGCCTTTTGCAAAGCCTCTTCCCCATACACTTCCAGGAAAGCGTTTAGGTGTTTGTGCTGCTCGATACGGCCCAGGTAATAACGCACAAGCTCAGCGATGCTGAGCTTGTTTTCACGGAGGTCGCTTTGTACAGCGCTTAATGAATGGTAAGATCTCACAAGAAGAAGGCGCCTTATGGCGCTAAGAGCATAGGCAGAGCCTAGCTCTTTTTGTCAGGGTTAGTATCGTCGTTGTTAACGCCTTTGGAAGCATCCTTGAACTCCTTCACACCTTTTCCAAGGCCTTTCATGAGCTCGGGGATCTTCCGCCCGCCGAATAACAGTAATACGATCACCAGGATGATGATGAGCTCCTGGCCACCCAGCCACGCTAAAAGGATATTGCTAAGCATTTTTCTTCGTTTTAATTCTCTTTTTTCTCTCCTTCGGCTTTGGCAGCACCTTCTTTGTCCTGGGGCTCAAAATATACCCTGGTAAGGTCCCTGTACTCCATCGCGTTGGCATCAAAGTTCTTCACGTTCTTCTGTACGAGGCGGTAGTTCTCATCGTAGAAGATCGGCATGTAAGCCGCGTCATCGAGACCTAACTGGTCAGCCTGCCTGTAAAGGTCGAAACGTTTCTTGTTGTCCGTCTCCTGGTTGGCAGCAGCATAAAGCGAATCGAACTTTGCGCTCTGGTACCTAACCGAGTTGATGTACGATTTTTCGCTCAGCTCTTTCGGAACAAGTTTGCCGTTCAGCAGTGAAAGGAAGGTCTCAGGATCCGGATAGTCAGCTGTCCAGCCTGTCCTCCAGAAGAGGGCCCTGCCTGTTTCCAGTGTCTCCAGGTGTTCGCCCCAGGGAAGCACGTTAATGTCAACGTCCACATTGAGGTTTTCCTTGAGCATCTTCTGGATCACTTCAGCGGTTTGAATGTTACGGTCGCCGCCGCCGCTGTTGATCTGCAATGTGATCTTGGGGAAGCCGCTCGCATTGGGATATCCTGCTTCCGCCATCATCTTTTTCGCCATGTCAGGATCGAAGTTGTATCCTTTCAGCGCTTTGGAATCGTACTCTTTGAATGAAGGAGGTACGATACCGTAAATGCCGGGGATCCCTTCGCCCTGCAGCGTATAGGTAACGATCTTTTCCCTGTCGATGGCGTAATTGAAGGCCTGGCGCACTTTCACATTGTCGAAAGGCTTAAGCTTATGCTGGAAACCGAAATAGAAAATGCTCATCGCGGGCACCACCTGCATCTCGAAGTTCGCATTGCCTTCTTTCGCATGGTCGAGGTCGCTGAGGATCTCCGGGATCATCTCGATGGGAAGGCGGAAGATCATATCGATATTGCCTTTCTTGAACTCCAGGAACTCTGATTTTTTCTCCTTGATGAAGGTCACCTTGATAGCGTCGATGTAGGGCAACTGGTTACCGAACTCATCAACTCCCCAATATTCCTTATTCCTTTCCAGGATCACGTTGTCGCCTTCCTTGATGTTCTTCACCTGGAAGGGGCCTGTGCCAACACACTTGATGCGCATGTCGATGCCGTATTTGTCGAACGCTTCTTTAGGATAGATCCAGCAGCCGGGGTGGGTGAGGATGTTGAGGAAGCCGGCGAAAGGATGGGTGAGGCTGATCTCAACAGTGTAGTCGTCCACCGCCTTCAGGCCTTTTACGCCTTCGGCAAGAGGCTTTTTGTCAATGGTGCTCTGGTAATATTCATCGGCACCTATCACGCGGTCGCGGAAGGTGGCGTTGTAGTTCTGGTTCTCGGGGCTTGCTTCACATAGTTTGGTAAAACAGTAGATGATGTCCTTAGCGGTCACTTCCCTTCCTTTTCCGTCGGGGAAACAGGGGTCGTCATGGAACTTAACGCCTTTCCTCAGGTGGAAGGTCCACATAGAAGCAGTTTCGTTCTTGTCCCATTTCTCAGCGATGGAAGGGATCACTGTAAGGTCGCTCTGGCGGAGCTTCACCAGTCCTTCGTAGATCTGGTTGGCGATACGCTGCGAGGTCACCTCGGTGATGTTCAGGGGGTACAGGTTCCTGAAATCTTCCACTTCGTTCATCCTGAAAACGCCACCGTAGTAGACATTTCCCTTCGCGATCCTGGTTTCAGGCCCGCCACCATTGGGGCCACCGCAGGAAGCCAATGCAACAGCGATCAACACTGAGTAAACGACCTTCTTCATAGCTGATTGATTTATGATCATGAGGATTTATTTATTGC
The DNA here is from genome assembly GCA_025451785.1 of Bacteroidia bacterium. Lineage (GTDB taxonomy): Bacteria > Bacteroidota > Bacteroidia > JANWJV01 > JANWJV01 > JANWJV01. The sequence continues at coordinate 30,394 of JANWJV010000051.1, forward strand.
TATACCTAAAGCCTACAAATATATATATTATCCCTAAAACACAAACTTTAATTCAGGGGATTTTCGCCCTATTTTACGGGTCTTAAAGCTCTATCTCCACCAGGATCGGACAGTGGTCCGAGTGCTTCGCTTCAGGCAGGATGGCGGCCCTTTTCAGGCGGCCCTGCAAATGCTCGCTCACGAGGTGATAATCAATGCGCCATCCCAGGTTCTTGGCCCTTGAGTTGGCACGGAAGCTCCACCAGCTGTACTGGTGCGGTTCCTGGTTGAAATGCCGGAAGGTATCGGTGAAACCGCTCTTCATAAATGAATCTATCCACTCTCGCTCTTCAGGAAGAAAGCCCGAAGAGGTGGCGTTACTCACCGGGTTGTGGATATCAATAGGCTTGTGGCAGATGTTATAGTCACCTGAAATGACCAGGTTGGACCGGCTCTTCTTTAGCTTGTTGATGTATTGCTGGAAATCGCCAAGCCACTTCATCTTGAAGGCTTGCCGCTCATCGCCGCTCGAACCCGAAGGCATGTAAACGCTCATCACCGAAAGGTCGCCATAATCGGCACGCAACACCCTGCCTTCATCGTCGTACGCTTTTATTCCACAGCCATATTCCACATGATCGGGCTCACGCTTGCTGAAGATAGCAACGCCGCTATAGCCTTTCTTTTGTGCGGGATACCAGTAGTGCTTGTATCCGGCATCATCAAATATGGAAAGGTCGAGCTGTTCGGGCTGTGCTTTGATCTCCTGCAGGCACACCACATCAGGGCTTGCTGCCTTTATCCAGTCCATCCATCCCTTGCTCAACGCAGAGCGGATCCCATTCACGTTATAACTGATAATTTTTGCCATCCCGACCCCGTTATCTGGGATAAATCAAATACCTTTGATTCAAGCAAAAGTATCATTATTTTCATACCTGTGAAGCATCTCCGCCAGGGCCTTCTCATCACCTTTTTGCTGTTTCCTTTGTTCCTCTTCCCCCAGGGAACCGACAACCGGCGCCAGGGTACGTATTATCCTTTTGGCGACACCCTGCGGCTCGACAGCCTCAGCATTGTTCCCGGAAGCCTGAACATCAACTATGGAAGTGGCAGGGTGCTGGATACTTCGTTGTATAAAGTGAACTATCCCGGGAGCTATGTGGTGCTTGACAGGGCAAAGGTCTTCGCCGCCGATCCGGCCGAAGAAGGACTGAAGATCAGCTACCGGGTACTTCCTTACAACCTCAGCAAGACAAGCGCGCGCAAAGATGTCGCCCTCATCAGGAAAGAGGCCGGACAACAAGACAAAAACCCTTTTGCCTATAGCGCGGAAAAAACCGCGCCCGATATTTTCAAGATGGAAGGCCTTACCAAGAGCGGCAGTCTTTCGCGTGGTGTGATGTTTGGCAATAACCAGGATGTGGTAGTGAACTCCAATCTTAACCTGCAGCTTTCAGGAAAGCTCAGCAATACTATGGACATTTCTCTGGTGGCGACGGACAACAATATTCCCATCCAGGCCGACGGAAATACGCAGCAGCTTCAGGAGTTCGACAAAGTGTACATCCAGGTTTCGGAAAAGAACGCGAAGCTGATCGCCGGAGATTTTCAGCTGGCGAACCGCGACAATTATTTCATGAAGTTCAATAAGAAGGCGCGCGGCATCAGCTTCAGCGCCGTGTCGGCGCCCGATGATAAAACAAAGAAAGGTGCCTGGCTGCTCGACCTCAACGGGGCCGTATCGAAAGGAAAGTTCGCGCGCAACCAGGTGCAGGGCAGGGAAAGTAACCAGGGTCCTTACCGGCTTACCGGTGCCGAGAACGAAACCTTCATCGTGGTGCTTTCAGGAACAGAGCAAGTGTACATTGATGGAAAACTGATGAAGCGCGGGCAGGACCAGGACTATGTGATCGATTACAACAACGCGGAGATCACATTTACTTCCAGGCAGCTGATCACCAAAGATAAACGCATCATCGTTGAGTTCCAGTATTCGGACCGCAACTACGCGCGCTCCCTTTTTCATGTGGGCACGGGCTACGATACAAAAAAACTAAGCCTGCGTATTAACGCGTACTCGGAGCAGGACAGCAAGAACCAGCCATTACAGCAGCAGCTCGACGCGGAGCAAAAGAAACTGCTGGCCGATGCGGGTGACAGTCTGCAGCTGGCGGTATCGCCTTCGGCCGATAGTGTGGAGTTCAGTAACTCAGAAGTGCTCTATGCAAAGATCGACACCACAGTGAACTCTATCCTGTACAGCGGCGTGTTCCGTTATTCCACGAGTCCCGACAGCGCGCATTACCGGGTTCGCTTTTCCAACGTGGGGCAAGGCAAGGGCAATTACCGGCAAACAGCTTCTGCCGCTAACGGCAAGGTGTTCCTGTGGGTGGTGCCTGTAGCTGGAATTCCCCAGGGCGACCATGAACCGGTGATCCTGCTGGTGTCGCCCAAGCAAAAGCAAATGCTGAGCATTGGTGCCAGCTATTTGCTTAACGCCAATAGCAAGCTGAGCATGGAGAGCGCGGTCAGCAATAACAACATCAATACATTTTCCACGAAGGATAAAGGCGATGATCAGGGCTTCGCGGGGCGTTTTCGTTTCGACAACTCTTTTCCGCTCTCGGGCGATACCATCGCGCCCTGGAAGCTGAACACAAGCGTTGGCTATGAATATGTGCAGAAGAACTTCGCGCCGGTAGAGCGTTTCCGCAGCGTGGAGTTCGAGCGGGATTGGAACCGTGCCTCTTCACTGCAATCGGAAGACCAGCATATTGGTTCTGCTATGCTTGCGCTTGTAAAAAAGACCAAGGCAAGGCTCGCGTATTCTTTTAATCTTTTTGATGAGGCTGAGGCATACAAGGCCATGAAGCATGGGCTCAGCGGCGACTATCGCCAAAAGGGGTTCAAAGCTGACTTTGATGGCAGCTATCTGAATTCAGAGAACCCACTTACACGTACTGAATTCCTTCGTCACCGCGGCGGCGTTTCGCAACGCGTGGGCCCGTTTACCATTGGCGCGAAGGAAGCGCAGGAACAAAATCTCTTCAAAAATGTTTCCGATGGCATGTTGGGCGGGGCCTCTTATGGTTTCTTTGAGTGGGAGGGCTTCATCAGCAATGCGGATACTTCCAGGAACCGCTACCTGGTGGGCTATAAAGAACGCAGCGACGAGGCAATGAAGAACAATGCGCTTTCTGCTTCCACCTTCGCGCGTGACCTCAGTTTTTCTACCGATCTGAAACTTGGAAAAGAACAAAGCCTCAAAGGCATTATCACCTGGCGTGAGCTGAGCATACGGGATACCTTGCTAAGCGGCCTGAAGCCCGACAACACGTTGGTGGGAAGGCTGGAACACAATGCCCGTTTTATGAAAGGGGCTGTGGTGACGAGCACTTTTTACGAGATCGGCTCTGGGCTGGAAGTGAAGAAGGAATTTTCTTACATCGAAGTGGCGGCAGGGCAGGGGATCTATGCCTGGAGCGACTTCAATAACAACGGTGTTCAAGAGCTAAACGAGTTTGTGGTGGCGGCATTCCCTGACCAGGCGAAATACATACGCGTGTTCACGCCAACGAACAATTTTATTTTCGAAAAAACGCTCACCAACCAGTTCAGCGAAGTACTATATCTCAAACCGGCGGCCTTATGGCCCAGCGCCACGGGAATTAAGAAGGCAATCACCCTTTTCTCGAACCAAACAGCTTTCCGTCTCGACAAGAAGACCACCAATACCGATCCGGCGGTTGCTTACAACCCATTCGCGAAGCAGGTGATGGATACTACTTTGCTTTCGCTCAACTCGTCACTGCGCAACACAGTGTATTTCAACCAGAACAGTCCGGTGTTCGGCATCGATTACACATGGCAGGATACGCGCAACAAGAGCTCGCTCATCAATGGCTTTGATTCGCGCACCAACACCTATCACGAAGTAAGGGGCCGCTGGAACGTGACAAGGAAGTGGAGCACGCTTTTGGCCTATACCAATGGCCGCAAGCTCAGCAACTCGCAGTTCTTTACATCACGCAACTACCAGATCCTTTATTTTGCCGCGGAACCGAAGCTCAGTTTTCAGCCCAACACTTCTTTCCGCGCGAGCCTTATCTTTAAGTACAGCGAAAAGCGCAACAGCGAAGAAGGCGGAGGGCAATTGGCGGTGATGCAGGACTACGGTACGGAGATCAAGTACAACGTATTGCAAAAAGGAAGCCTGCTGCTGCAGGCGCACTTCATACAGATCGATTACAATGACGCTGTGAACACTAACCTCGCTTACGAGATGCTCGATGGCCTGAAGATCGGGCAGAACATGACCTGGGGCTTGAGCTACCAGCGCAGCATCGCGGGCAATATGCAGATCAGTATCACTTACGACGGCAGAAGGTCAGAAGGAGTACCGGTGATCCACACCGGAGGCGCGGAGGTGCGTGCGTTCTTCTGATATTACCAACCCAGGATCCAGGCGAAGATGAGCGGCGCTACAATAGTGGCATCGCTTTCCACAATGAACTTCGGTGTATGAATATCCAGTTTACCCCAGGTGATCTTTTCGTTGGGCACAGCGCCTGAATAAGAACCGTAGCTGGTAGTGGAGTCGGATATCTGGCAGAAGTAGGCCCAGAAGGGAATGTTCTCCATGGCCATGTCCTGGTAAAGCATCGGCACCACACAGATGGGGAAATCGCCGGCAATACCGCCGCCGATCTGGAAGAAGCCCACGCCTTTGCCGCCCGAGTTCTTCACGTACCAGTCGCTCAGTGTGGCCATATATTCAATGCCCGACTTCATGGTGGAAGCCTTGATCTCGTTCTTGATCACGTAAGAAGCGAAGATATTGCCCATGGTGGAATCTTCCCAGCCCGGCACTACGATGGGTATGTTCTTCTTAGCAGCAGCAAGCATCCATGAATCCTCGGGAGGTATTTCGTAGTACTGCTCCAGCACGCCGGAGAGCAGCATCTTGTACATGTACTCATGCGGGAAATAACGCTCTCCTTTATCGTTGGCATCTTTCCAAAGCTTATGAATGTGTTTTTGCAAACGGCGGAACGCTTCCTCCTCGGGAATACAGGTATCAGTAACACGGTTATAGTGGTTTTCCAGGAGGTCCCACTCTTCTTTGGGGCTAAGGTCCCGGTAATTGGGAACACGCTTATAATGCGAATGCGCCACCAGGTTCATGATGTCCTCCTCCAGGTTGGCGCCGGTGCAGGAAATGATGCTCACCTTGTCCTTGCGGATCATCTCCGCCAGCGATTTGCCGAGCTCCGCGGTGCTCATCGCCCCGGCAAGCGTGATCATCATCTTGCCGCCGGCATCCATATGCGCCACATATCCTTTGGCGGCATCAACGAGTGCGGCGGAGTTAAAGTGCAGGTAATGTTTTTCGATGAATTGAGAGATAGGCCCCTTGCTCATGATCTTTGTTTTTTTGATGACGATGCAAAAGTAATTTTTAATGGGAAATAAAAAACCCTCCCGGATATCCGGGAGGGTTTTTCTAAAGAAGGAAGACCTTAATTAGTCAATAACGGTCATTTTCTTGGTCACGTTGAACTCGCCTGCTTTGAGGGTGTACATGTACACGCCTTTGTTCAGTGAGCTTACGTTGAAGTTGATGCTATGAGAACCAGCAAGTTTGTTGCCTTCGTTGATGGTCATCACTTTTTTGCCGGTGATGTCGTGGATCTCGAGGCTCACAGGAGCGTTCGTCGGGATCATATACTCGATCACGGTGTTGCCATTGGTGGGGTTCGGCATGGTTTGAGCCAGCATGATACCGCCGTTAGCAGTGTTTTCTTTGATACCTACAGTGGTAGAAGTTACTTTGTACCAGAGCTGGTGGTGCTCCAGGCCATAAGGCTTGGTGTACAGCCACATCGGGATCTCGTAACCGTTCCAGCCTTGTCCGTTAGCGTTGTATTTTACGCTGGAGGGAACAATAGCTGACTCGTTCCAGTCACACTTGTTGGTTTTGAAAGGAGTACACTTGGTGTAGAGGGGCAGTGAGCTTGCGCCTTGCTCCTCGAAGCTGATGAAACGGAAGTCGTTCAGTTTCTTGCCACCGATAGAGTCACCCATGGTGTAAGCAACACCGGGTTTGAAGGCGAAAGAGCTGATAAGGATCTTGTTCGCGCCTACAGTGTAAACCGAAGGAAGTTTCACGATAAGGTCGGCAATGAACTTAGATGAGTCGTTAGTGGTAAGGGGAACTTTAACGGTCATCATGGTTGCAGTACCGGGGTTAGGTGAGTTGGTAGTGTAAACATACTTGGGGATCATGCAACGGAGCGTGTCGGTCTGGTAATCGCTCTGAAGCGTGGGCCAGGTGCCGGTAGTCCACTGTCCAACTACGTTAGAGCCAGTAGCGCCTGCGTAGTCAGCGAAGATCTTGAAGATCACGGTGTCAACTACGTTAGCGTTGGGGTTGGTCCTGTTGTAAACGTAGAGAAGGTCCAGTGAGTCAACGTCGTAACTGGTGAACTGGTTCCAGGTTATGCCGGGCTTCACTTGGAAGTCAACCGACTTAACGTCAAGAATGTCCATCGCGTTGTGGATGCTTACATAATCCCAGGTGTTGCCGCCGTAAAGAGCGAGGGCAGAAGAATCGGGGAAAAGGTAAGAACCGTAAACAACAGCGCTCTGGTAAACGAACTCGCGGCTGTCGCCCCAGTTGATCCAGTACTCCTGGGTGGTGGCGGTGTTGGTCGGGTTAAGTTTGCCGGTAGCGTACCTAGACTTGTTAGGATTGAAAACTTTGGGCATTGGAACAGAATACTTGCCAGCAGAGGTCATAGGAAGGGGCTGCTGAGCAAACGCGGTAACGGCAAGAAATGCCATTGCCATGATCAGGGTAAGTTTTTTCATGTTGGAAGTTTTTAGTTAATAATGTACTTTAAAAAGGACTTCAAAAGTAAAACATATAATTTACGTAACAAAATATTTTTTAGGATTTTAAGGATTGTCAGGCCCCCTCACTTAATGAGCGGCATTTTTAGTAAATGAGTGGTAGCTGACCCGGGCCTATTGTATACAGATCCGGCGGGTGCCGCTGAGCGCTCCCTCCTTAACCGTAAGGAAATAAACCCCTTTAGGGTATTGTCTCAGGTCAAGTTCCCCGCGTGAACCGTTTTGGGCCCCGCTGAGTATTGTTTCGCCCAATACATTACTTACGCGTATCTCCCGGTCTGAACTATTGCTGAACAGCAGGCTGAACAGACCATTACCGGGGTTGGGAAACACTGAAAATGAGGGTTCTGCATCGATGGGCTGGATACCGTTCGCGACCGAAACATAGGCCAGGCTGTCGATCCCGATAAGGTCGCCATTACTGCCATTGGGCCCCGAATTGGTCACAAAATAGCGGAAAGCGAAGCGCCCGGGGATATTGCTGCCGCTAAGGCCGCTAATGGTAATGCTGTACTTCTTCCAGTTGAAAGGATACCCTGTCGCGGTCAGGTTAGGGTTGATGCTGAGCAGGCGAATCGTGAAATCACCCGTGTCGGTAGGTGTGGTGCCCACATTAACACTTGAACCGTTGAGGCTCATGCGAACTTCAAGCCTGTCAGGATAAATGCTGCCGCTGCTGTCTACAGTGCGCGTATAGAAGAAGAGCTGATCGCTGTTGTTGAAGTACATCTTGGGCGATAGCAGCCAGTTGCTTACCGTGCCGGTACCTGCCACGTTATTGAAGTTGGCGGAGATGAAATCGGAACCCGATTTAGGAGAAAAGCCCTGGGAGATAGAGCTGCCGTCGAACCAGCCGGTGCTGCCCAGCACGGGGCCGCTGCGGTTAACGGTATCCCATCCGGTGGGAATACCACCTTCAAAATCTTCCGTGAACGATTGTGCGGACACGTTTGCGCAGAACAATACGAGCGGGAGAGCTTTGAAGAGTCCTTTTTTCATTTTTTCTTTTTTTAGATGGCTACTTCGGCATAACTTTCAATGGGCGGGCAGGAGCATACCAGGTTCCTGTCGCCATGGGCGTTGTCGACCCTGGCCACGCTGGGCCAGAACTTATTTTCTTTCACCCACTTGAGCGGGTAAACAGCTTTTTCTCTTGAGTACGGACGGTTCCAGTTATCGCTCAGCGCCGACTTCACCGTATGAGGCGCGTTCTTCAGCACGTTGTCCTGCGCGTCGGCCTTGCCCTGCGCGATCTCCTCGATCTCTTTACGGATGCTGATCATCGCTTCGCAAAAACGGTCGAGCTCGGTCTTGCTTTCGCTCTCCGTGGGCTCCACCATCAGCGTATCATGCACCGGAAAGGCAACCGTTGGAGCATGGAAGCCATAGTCCATTAACCTCTTCGCGATATCACCTACTTCAACACCCGCTATGCGTTTGAACTCCTTACAGTCGAGGATCATCTCATGCGCCACGCGGCCTTTGTTGCCAACGTAAAGAATGGGATAAGAATCCTTCAGCAATTCCTTCATGTAGTTCGCGTTCAGGATCGCTGTCTTGGTTGCTTCGGTACAGCCTTCGCCACCCAGCATTTTGATATAACCGTAAGAGATAAGCAGAATGAGCGCGCTGCCGAAAGGAGCCGCCGATACCGCGGTAATGCCCTGGTCGCCGCCGGTTTTCACCACAGGGTGAGAAGGCAGGAAGGGGACCAAATGTTTAGCCACACCAATGGGGCCCATGCCGGGACCGCCGCCGCCGTGAGGGATAGCAAATGTTTTGTGCAGGTTCAAGTGACAAACGTCAGCGCCGATATTGCCGGGACTTGTCAACCCCACCTGCGCGTTCATGTTCGCGCCGTCCATGTACACTTGTCCGCCGTTGTCGTGAACGATCTGCGTAATGGTCTTGATGCCCTCCTCGTACACACCATGCGTGGAAGGATAAGTGATCATCAGGCAGCTGAGATTTTGTTTGTTCGCTTCCGCTTTTTGTTTCAGGTCAGCAATGTCAACGTTGCCGTTCGCGTCGCATTTTACGATCACGATGGTCATACCTGCCATTGCTGCGCTAGCGGGATTGGTACCATGTGCCGAAGAAGGGATGAGCGCCACGTTGCGGTGATGGTCGCCACGCGAATGATGGTAAGCGCGGATCACCATAAGCCCGGCGTATTCTCCCTGCGCGCCCGAGTTGGGCTGCAGGCTCACACCGGCAAACCCGGTGATCTCCGAAAGGTCTTTGTCCAGTTCATTTACCACTTCCATATAGCCTTCGGCCTGGTCAGCAGGAACAAAAGGATGGATATTGGCGAACTCGGGCCAGGTGAGCGGCAGCAGTTCCGAAGCGGCGTTCAGCTTCATGGTGCAGGAGCCCAGTGATATCATCGAATGCGTAAGCGAAAGGTCTTTATTCTCCAGGCGTTTGATGTAACGCATCATGTCGCTTTCGGAATGGAAGGTGTTGAAGGTGGGATGGCCGAGGTAAGCAGACCGTTTATGGTTAATGGTTAATGTTTGATGGTTAATGGAGGAGGCTTTTTTGCCGGTTGCTTCGGCAAATACAGCGGCGATATCATTCAGGTCTTCTACTGAAACGGTTTCATCGAGGGCGATCGTCAATGATGCATCGTCGATGTAGCGGAAGTTGATGCCTTTCTTCAGCGCCGCTGCTTTTACTTTCTCAGTGCTCAGGCCTTTGGGCAATTGCACCTTGATGGTATCGAAAAAGTTGGCGTGCGCAATAGTGCAACCCATTTCACCGAGTGCTTTCGCAAGTCCCGCAGCAGCTCCGTGTACTTGTTGAGCAATGCCTTTAATACCTTCTGAGCCATGGTACACAGCGTACATGCTGGCCATAATGGCGAGCAATGCTTGTGCGGTACAGATGTTAGAAGTGGCTTTCTCACGACGGATATGCTGTTCACGTGTTTGCAGCGCCATCCTCAGCGCGGGATTTCCATGCGCGTCAACAGAAACGCCGATGATCCTTCCGGGTAAAAGACGTTTGTGATCTTCTTTCGCCGCGAAAAATGCCGCGTGAGGACCGCCGTATCCCATAGGAACACCAAAGCGCTGCGAGTTACCGAACACTACATCAGCGCCCCATTCACCGGGAGGAGTTAAGAGGGCCAACGCGAGAAGATCAGTAGCGACAGCAACAGCTGCGCCATTGCTCTTGGCACGCTGCACGAACTCGGAATAATCGTTTACGGAACCATTGATGTCGGGGTACTGCACCAGCGCGCCGTACACCTTGTCGTGGAACGTATAGCTTTTCCAGTCGCCGAACTCCAGCTCGATGCCAAGGGGAATGGCCCTGGTCTTGAGCACGTCGATGGTTTGCGGAAATACTTCGGAAGAAACAAAGAAAACATTAGCGCCTTTGGCGGCCGCTTCTCTCGAGCGGCTGCTGAACAGCAGGGCCATAGCTTCGGCCGCGGCGGTAGCTTCATCCAACAGCGAAGCGTTGGCGATGGGCATACCGGTAAGGTCGATCACCATCGTTTGGAAGTTGAGCAGCGCTTCAAGCCTGCCTTGCGCGATCTCGGCCTGGTAAGGAGTATAAGCGGTATACCAGCCCGGGTTTTCTAAAATGTTGCGCTGGATAACAGAAGGCACGATGGTGCCGTAATAGCCAAGGCCGATATAGGAACGGAAGACCTTGTTCTTCGCCGCGGTCTTGCGTAGCTTCTTGAGGTATTCGAATTCGCTCAGGCCTTTCTCCACTTTCAGGGGCCCTTTCAGGCGTATGGCTTCAGGAATGGTCTGGCTGATCAGCTCATCCACGCTCTTGGCTCCTATCTTACGGAGCATCTGTTCGGTTTCTTTTCCCCTCGGACCGTTATGGCGGCTGGCAAATGTGTTCTGGTACATTGATCAGGAATTTTTGAGGGTAGCAAAGATAAATGTTTTTCCGATGGTATTTGCTACCTTTGTAGTCTCCAAAATCAACACACTATGTATCCTGAAAGCATTGTAAAGCCCATGAAAGCCGAGCTGACCTCTATCGGCTTCGAAGACCTTGTTAGCCCCGACCAGGTGGATAACGCGATAAAGACCCCCGGTACCGTTCTGGTAGTTGTGAATTCCGTTTGCGGATGTGCCGCCGGCGCTGCCCGTCCCGGAATCAAACTGGCCGTACAGGGAGCTAAAAAACCTACCAAGCTCACCACCGTGTTTGCCGGTTTCGATACCGAAGCGGTGGTACAGGCCCGTAAGTACTTCGCGCCCTATCCTCCTTCTTCTCCCAGCATCGCGCTGTTCAAAGACGGACAGCTGGTTCACTTCATCGAGCGCCACCACATTGAGGGCCGCTCCGCCGATATGATCGCGGAGAACCTTAAAATGGCATTCGAGCAGTTCTGTTAAGAGGGGGTTTACTTTTCAAGCACCTTCGGTGCCTTGAAATAATCTGAATCTTTCTTCGGCGCGTTGAGCAGCGCTTCTTTTTGCGAGATATCCTGCTTCACTTCGTCTTCGCGAAGCACATTCACTTCGTCCGTCATATACACGAGCGGCTCCACGTTCTCCGTATCGAGCTCGTTGAGCTTTTCCACGAAAGTGATGATACGGCTGAGGTCTTTGATGATCTCTTCCTTCGACGTAGCGTCGAACTCGAGCTTGGCCAGCTCGGCGATCTTGTCAACGGTAGCGCTGTCGATCTTCATGACCCAAAATTAGCAAATGTTCCGGAAGCCTTGCGGGAAAACTCTATATTTGGGCTCCAATGGCAAGGATACTTACAGGCGTACAAAGCACCAATGTTCCCCACATGGGTAACATCCTCGGCGCTATGCTGCCTGCCATCGCGCTTTCGAAGAAAGAAGGTAACCTTTCACTGCTATTCATCGCCGATCTCCATTCGGTAACTACAATAAAAGACGCTGAGTTCCGCCGCAACAGCACCAATGCCGTTGCCGCTGCCTGGCTGGCTTGCGGATTCGACGCTGAGAAAAATATACTTTACCGCCAGAGCGATGTTGCAGAGGTATGCGAACTTACCTGGTACCTCAATTGCTTTACGCCTTTTCCCATGCTGGCCAATGCCCATTCCTTTAAGGATAAATCAGGTCGTCTCAGCGATGTGAACTCAGGCCTGTTCACTTATCCGGTATTGATGGCGGCTGACATTCTTTTGTACGATGCCAACTTTGTTCCTGTCGGCAAGGACCAGCTTCAGCATTTGGAGATGACACGCGACATCGCCTCGGCCTTCAACCACCAGATGGGCGAGACCTTTGTGATCCCCGAGGCCATGACCGACGAACGGGTGATGCTGATCCCCGGTACCGACGGAGAGAAGATGAGCAAGTCGCTGAACAACTTCATTAATATTTTCCTCCCGGAGAAGGAGCTGTTGAAAGTGGTGAAGACCATTGTGACCGATGCCACGCCGCTGGAGCAGCCGAAGAACCCCGATACCTGCAATGTGTTCGCCTTGTACAAGGTGATAGCCCCTGAAGCGCAGGTGAACGAGATGCGCGCGAAATACCAGGCGGGCGGTTACGGTTATGGGCATGCCAAGCAGGCGCTGTTCGAAGCCATCATAGAACGTTTTAAGAACGAGCGCCTTGCCTTTGACCGTTACATGAGCAACACTGCCGAACTGGATGCGGCGCTTGCTAAAGGCGCGGACAAGGCACGTGTCATTGCCACAGGTGTTTTGAAACGTGTACGGGGAAAACTCGGTTTCTGATCATTGACCATTATGCTGAACGCCGCGAAATATGCGATGGCCTTCCTGCTTTGCTTCGGAGGAATGTTTTCTTTTGCCCAGAATGAGATCACCCTCGCAAAAAGAAAAGGTGACAAAACACTGAAGATAAACACCGAACGGATCATCGGGGTGGAGACTAGCGACCGCGGAATGGCGGGCACGGTAACAAGCAAGACCGATTCTTCACTTACCATTCAAACCTTCTTCAAGCGCGACGACAGGCGCATTGATACCACCATCACGGTGCCCTTCGACAGTATTCGATCCATCATCTATTGCAAGGCAAAGAACATTGCCACCTGCACAAAACGGCTTTCCTCTAAAACGGCGCACCGCCTCATCAACCTGAGCACCGGCGCCATCATAGGCGTTTCCCTTGCCGGTCCCTATATCGGTGAGAGCGAAGGATCCAAGATCGTTTGGGTATGGGGCGGCATCCTCACGGCGATATGTTATTCCACCTTCATGGAATACAAAGTGAACCCAAGGGAATTCGATCTTGAAAAAAAATGGAAGATAGCGAAGCGCTAGCTGAGCTTATCCGCTAAGAGCCGCATCTCAACGGCAGGAGAGATCTTTTCATACAAAATGTGATACACCGCATCGGTGATCGGCATTTCCACTTTGTGCTTCTTGTTGATCTCGTACACGCACTTCACGCCGTAAAAGCCTTCGGCCACCATGTTCATCTCCATCTGTGCCGATTTCACTGAGTATCCCTTGCCGATCATGTTGCCGAAGGTGCGGTTGCGGCTGAACTGCGAATAAGCGGTCACGAGCAGGTCGCCGAGGTAAGCCGAATCTTTGATGTCGCGGTCAATGGGATGTACCGCGTCAACAAAGCGTTTGATCTCCTGTATGGCGCCCGAGATGAGCACCGCCTGGAAATTATCACCGTAGCCAAGGCCGCGGCAAATGCCGGCAGCGATAGCGAACACGTTCTTGAGCACGGCCGAATACTCGGTGCCGTAAATATCATCGCTTACCGTTGTTTTGATATAGCGACAGGCGAGCTTTGAAGCGAGAAATGAAGCGTTGTCTTTGTTCTGTGAAGCAACGGTGAGATACGAAAGTTTTTCCATAGCCACTTCTTCCGCATGACAAGGGCCCGTGATCACCCCGATACTGGAAAAGGAGACCTTGTACATCTGGTTCAGGAATTCCCCGATAATGAGGTTCTCCTCAGGAACGATCCCCTTGATGGCGGAGAACATCTGTTTGTTCTTCAGCTCCTCGGGGCCTATGCCTGAGAGGGCTTCCTTGAGAAATGCGGAAGGCACGGCGAGCACGATAACATCGGCCTTCTTTACCACAGCTTTCAGATCCGCGCTGAGGTTTAGTTTGTTCGTATCAAACTCCACCGAACTTATGTAATTGGGGTTGTGATGATATTTTTTGATGAAGTCGATGGTGGCATCGTTACGCATCCACCAGCTGAGCGAAGCGCAATTGTTACAAAGCATCTTCACGATGGCTGTAGCCCAGCTTCCGCCGCCTATTACCGCAATATGTTTTTCCGCGCTCATGCCTGGGAAACGAAAATAAGATTTTTTGGGACGTAAGGTCTGTTTTACCCTTACTACTTCGGCAGGAAGCCTTTGTACACGAGCGAAAGCTCCATGCCGCCGCGGAGCTCACTGGCCACCTTAAGCTTCGAGATGTTAAGATCGTAGCTGATGCCGATGCTTAGTGACTTGTGCATTTCGAAAGAGGCCGTTGCCACGATCGCATCCTTGAACCGGTATAGTATACCCGCCTGTACCGCCGATGAAAGGAGTGTGTAGGTGTTGAGTACCACGTTGTCATCGCTCATATCGGCGCCAAACACATAACGCACTTGCCCGCCGGCCAGGATCTCCCTGTAAGGGCCCTGCATGGAATACATGAGCTGTGGCACGATGATGATAAAAGGTTTCTTCGGCAGCGGGATGTGCGCGCTGGTATACCCCATGTACTTGCGGTACAGTCTGTCGATCTCAGGGTAATAGCGCTGCTTGGGCTGGTGCAGGTGAAAGGAAGAAACGCCCAGTATGTACTTGAACTTATTTTGCGAGTTATAATACTTGTATTCTACCCCGGTGCCTATATCGAAATAAATAAAATTCTGGTTGTAACCATATTCTGGCGGCAGGGTAGGGTCGTAATTGTTGCCGTCCCATTGGCTGTCCCATTTCAGATCGGTAGTGTTAAGACTGCGCTGCGCGAAGGAAGGCTGCACACCCACGGCAAGCGAGCTGTGATCGCTCAGCGCTTGCTGGTACGCCGCGTTGAAGCTTACCTGCGTAAGCCCCATGTTCGATTTGCCGGCCTTGTCGCGAAAAAGAGAGATGCCCGCTGCCGCGTAGCTTTTTTTGCTGACTCCGAACCTGTGCACCTTTGCATCCGCGGAAGCGGCAATGGTCTTGTAAGGACTGCTGATGGTCTTCCACTGGCTCTTGTAATTGGTGGCGAGACGGTAGTCGCCGGGGAATGCGCCGGTGGCAGCAGGATTAATGCTGAGCGGCGAATCATAATACTGTGAAAGGTGAATGTCCTGCCCTTGCGAAGCAGAAGCCGCGATAAAATTCACACCGAGCAATAGGTAGCGCAGGCTCTTCATCGTATCAGTGTGACGTCTCCTTTTTGAATGATCCGCTTTTCGGTGTTCATGATCACGTCGAGGTAATATACATACACAGCGGGGTCAACAGGCTTGCCCCTGAAGGTGCCGTCCCATCCAATGTTGATGTCGGTCGTTTCGAATATTTTTTCGCCCCAGCGGTCGTAGAGGATGAAGCGCAGCTGGTTGATGCCTTTGCCGCGCACGAACAGCACATCGTTCTGGCCGTCGCCGTTCGGTGAGAAGATATCAGGAAGGAAGATCTCCGTCGCTTCAAGTATGCAAACGGTCATCGTATACGAGTCCATACAGCCTCCCTGGTTGGTTACTGTGAGCGTGATCGTATAAGTGCCAGGGTTGTCGAACTGGAACTGCGGGTTCTGTCCCGCCACATAGGGAACAATGGTGCCGTTGATGTTCCATGCCCCTGTATCGGCTCCGTTGCAGAGGTCGATGAAGGTGATGAGGTTTTGATCGAAAGGAACACAGTTAAGATTGGGGTTCGGTGAGAACAGCGCTTTGATCACGGGATAGCTGGGGATCTTCACCAGTGTATCGAAGGTACAACCTGTAGCAACGTTTTTAATGTGCAGCATATAGCTCTTGCCCGCGAGGCCGGTAGCTGTGGCTGTGAACTGCGGCGGTATGGTGGCCCAACTGTAGGCATAATTGCCACTTGGATTTATTACCGCTGTTGCAAAGCCCGGATCGCCGTAGCAAAGTATAGGGTTGGTGGTAAACGTAACAGTATAGTCGGGGCTTACCACTATGGTGATGGTGTCGTACGAAGGATCGGAGCAGCCGTCGGAAGTGATCACCACATACGAAGTAGTAGCCGTAGGTGAAACGGTATGTTGGTTAATAGGGAAGAGCCCGTAGTTCCAGGCATAGCTGTAAAGCACGTTGGGATTTCCGCCCGCGGCGGTAATGGTGATCACCGAGCCTCCACCCTTGCAAATGGTATCATCGCTAACAGTCACTGATGTTGTCAGCTGAGGGTAAACCTGTATCTGCAGCGAGTCGGCGGTATAACAGAAGCCAGTACCGAAGGTGTATTTGATCCAGTGCGTACCCATGCCCGCTATGCTGGGGTTGAAGCTGGTGCCTACAATGCCGTTACCGGTAAGCGTTCCGCCTGTGGGAACAAGTCCAAGCGCGATGTTGGTATCCTTAAAGCATTGTATCGCCGCCAGCCCCGTAATGGTCGCCTTCTGGTATTGGTAAATGGTGATGAGAATAGTATCCGAACATCCCGCAGGGGTTTTGTAAATGATGGTGAACGTACCATTGCCTGAAACGGTAGGATCAAAAAGACCCTTCTTAGTATCCGTTATCCCAATGCCGCTCCATACCGGGCGCGTGCTTGCCGGCACCATGGAGTCGACAAGGAACTTGGGATGCGTTGAACAGAAAGTGAGTGTATTGTTCGCAAGCTTATCAGGGTACACCACCATCTTGATAGAGTCGCTGCAGGTATTTACCTGGTAATTGATGTTATGAATACCAGGTCCGGCTATTTTGGGTTTGAAATAATAATTACCGCTAAGCACAATACCGTTACCGCTCCAAACACCTGATACCGGGAAATGCGCCAGGTTGGCGTAAATGATCCGCAATGAATCGGAGCTTTCGCAGTAATAAAGCGAGTCGGTGTATATAATGGTGTTCCACGAATACATAAAGAGCGTATCCTGGCAACCGTTGGGAGCGTGGTAAATGAGCGTGTCGAGGTGGTTGAAAAAACCTTTCGCTGCTGGATTGTACAACCCAGCGCCATTCACCATGCCAATACCGGTCCAAGTTCCACCGGCCGGCGTTACCGGCGGCAAAAAGAAATTACCCTGGTAGGGACAGGCCGTCGACGCGGGTTGGACATTGATGTCTTTGATGTATACTTTGAATACCGCGGCGCAGCCGTTGGCCAGTTTGTAAGTGATGAAATGCAATCCTGCGCCCGCCAGTGTCGGGTTGATCACACCATTGATGCTGTCAACAATGCCGTTGCCGTAAAAACGTCCGCCGGGAGGTGACACCAGGTATTTCAACGTATCGTACCAAATGGATTTACAAATAGAATCGGTAGTGAGCGGAACCTGCAAACTATCAACAAACACTTTCTTCGTATCGGAACAACCGTTGGGATGCGTATAGATGACCGTATACACCCCTCCCGTGGATGGATTGAATTGTCCGCCGGACGTAATGAACACGCTGCCCGACCAGGTGCCGCCCGAAGGGATCCCCCCCGAGACCTGGAACGTTGGCCCGTTCACGCAGGCCGCGTCGTCATTGCCGGCATCCATGGGTAAGACGACAATGCGTATACTATCGGTGCACATATTGCTCACCTTGTATTTGACGTAAAAGACCCCTGCCCCCGAAGTATCTGGGTCGAAGGTTCCCAGTGTTGTATCAGTGATGCCCAATCCTTTCCATGAGCCTCCCGGTGGTGTTGCCAGCAGGTTGAAGGGGGCATCGGACTGGCAAACGGTATCATTCGCCAGCGCGGTTATCTTGGGACTTATCACCGTTATCTTTTGTGTCATGGAAACCTGCGCGCCATTGCCTCCGCTTTCCTGGATGGTAACGGTATATACGGTGGTTGCCGTGGGACATACTGTATGCGGTCCGGCGTTTGAAGGCAAGCTGTGGCTCCAGCTATAACTGTAGCTAAGGCATGTTGCCGATGGAACGGCGCGCACTTGTGTGCAATACCCGCCGCAAATAGTATCGTTGCCGATAAGGTTCACGCTTACCGTATAAGGACATCCTCCCATAAGGAAGGTGGCGTTCTTGGTGAACTTCCATGCGCTGTCGCAGTTGTCTACCACATACATATCGAACTTCACATTGTAAGTGCAGTTCTGGTTGAGCGGTTGGCCCAGCCCGAGGCGGATGGTGGTGGTCATGTTGCTCACACATCCTACGCCCGCGGCGGTCACCACGGTAGGGTTCACAGGGCCGGTAACAGTGAAATACTTGGGGCGGATGGAGTCGCAACGGTAATTACCGGTGAGGCTCAGCATGAGCACCGTGTCGTTGCACTGCGGCAAAGGAGATATAGAGAAGTTGGGCGGCACCGGAGGAATAACGGTGGAGGTCCAGGAGGCTTCCCATCCGCAATAGGCCACGTTGGCGTCGGACTTAAAATGAATGGTAAGGCATCCGCTATTGGCAACGATGGTTGGAGGAGCGGTGGTGCCCGAATAAGTAGCTCCTATCTTAGGGGAAGCGGTATTGGGTCCGTCGAAAAAACGAATGGTGTCAACGCCGGGCTCGAGGCAGAACTTGTTGGCCAGCTGATTGAACACCAGTTTGATCTGGGCACCCGTGCAGATGGTGAACGTATAGTCCTCGTTGTTCTTGTAGATATTGTTTGGCCCGCCGCTGTCGTACAGTTTGCCTTTGCAAACGCTCACAGTAGTGTCCATCATGTTGAAGACGGGCTGCGCGGCGGCTTGCATAGCTCCGAAAAGCAAAAACGCAAGTATCGCAAACAAAGGTTTCCCCATGATCCTCTTCTTTCGCGCAGATATCGGGAACGCCTTCATTCCTTGGAATGATTATTTATGAACGGTGATTACAGGTGTGATGATCTCGTTGCTCCAGTTGCCTTCCCTGTCTTTCAGTTTAAGTGTCAGCGTGGTGGTCTCGGAATTTCCGTTGCCCAGCACGAACATGGTATTGATCAATACTTTTAACTCGCCTTCTATTTTCAGTTCGGTTCCGGTAGGAGCGAGCGGCTGCACATGGTAAAGATCGGGGTTCGGAAGCCGCGCATCCTTCACTTCAAGTGAGTAGTCATCAGGTGATTCATCGCCAATGTCGCCATTATTGTCCTTGTAACTGAAACGGATCACGATCGAATCCTGGAATTCGAGAATAGATGTTGGGCTTGCGTCGATCAGCTCGATGGTGGGCTCCTTGGGAGGGCTTTCCTTCTTACAGGCGGCAAAAGCCAGGATCGCAAAAAACAATATCGCTTTTTTCATCCGCTTAAATTATCTTGATGGTGAAGAACTTGAGCTGCTGCGGGCTGGACCCGTCGTTAGGGATCTCGGCGGGAGTGGAATGGCTGGTGTCCTTGATGTACATCCGAACATAGATACAGGTGTTCACAGGATAGGCCGACATATTGAACGAAGCAAGCTTGTGAGTGAAAGACACCGAGTTATTGTAAAAATCACCGGCGGTGATGGCGGTGGTGTTCACCAGCGTTTTGTTTACCGCATTGGCGAAGTCGAAACATTTGGTAGAGAACTTGATGTCCGTCACCACCATGTTTTGCGCCAGGGTGGAATCGTCGGTGATATAGGCCCAAACGTCAACAGTAGAGCCCTGGGGTACTTCAATGGGGTCGTTTAGGAAAGTTCCTCCCCTTGCGTAAGGTGTGGTGGTATTGCCCGCGGGAAATACCTGCATTCCTGCCACCTGTGGGTTCCTGTTTCCGGGAGTAGGCGAATTGCCAAACATGTCCTTGGCGCCCGCGTTGATCCAGTTGGTGATGTTCTGGATATAGGTGGCGTTCTGTGGTTTGAACTTCCAGGTGGTATCACCCGCAAAAGCCGGCATACGGCCTTGGCCGATAATATTAAAGGGAACTTGCGTAAGCCTTTTGATCAGGAGAGACATTCCCGGGTTCTTGGGTACCACGCGATGTTTAAAAGTGAAATTGTTGTCGTTCGAAAGCACAGGATGATATACAAGCGTATTGTAAGCTCCGTACATGGTCCTGAAGTCGGGCTCAAACGATCCGTCGTGACAGTTAGAGTTATTACAGGTGACCTTGAACACATTCTTATAGAGGTACGCAAAACTGTTCGGGTCCAGGTTGGTCTCCGAAACAGAGCTCTCGGGTGCCTGCAGCGCAGGATCATCAAAAGGATTCACCGCGGCATCTTTCTTACAGGAGTTGCTGAAGAGCACGCACATGAATACAAGAGCAAAGGGTGTTATGATCTTTTTCATAGGTCTGCTTACATCAGGTCAAAGAAAGATTGTGTTCCCTGTGCCAGGAACCCTGCGTTCATCACCTGGCTCTTGATGCCAAGGATCTCCGCAATGGTAGGCACGCAGTTAGTGTTCATGCCAATGGGGTTCGTTTCGCTTCCTACTACGTGATCGGCTTGTACGCCCGGACCTACCATGCTGGTGAACACACGCAACGAGTTGGAGTCAGAGTGATCGTACGAAGACCAGTCGTTGATATCGAGGATGACATTCGGAATATCGTCCCTTCCGCACTCAGGAGCTACGATCATAATGGTGTTGCCTGCCATGCCATTGATGCTTTGGATGTGGTTCCAGAGATGCGCCACACCGTGGTCGGCGCGGTGCAATGCGCCCAGGTAACCGGTAAAGTTGCTGTGGCAGGAGTCAACCGCGCCCAGGTTCACTACGGTAAGGTTAGGCTTGAACCAGCTCAACAGCTCACAAGTATATCCAATGGTCTGAAGGTCGCCGTTGTCGGCCACAGGAGGATGCATGATTGTGCCTGCCTGTGTCTTGGCAAACATGGTCTTCATGAACTCCTTAATGTCTGTCTTCTCCAGCTCGGTATTCTTAAGGTTGGGAAGCGGGTTTCCTACGTTGGCGAAGTTATTATCAAGGAAGTACTTCATCTTGTACATGGGAGGAAGTTCGTCTTGCGGGTGGTAGATCTTCGCGTTCGACAAATATGTTTTGCCTTTGGGACCGAAGGTCACGAGGGGAGCAAAAAAGTTCGCTCCGTATTTCGCGCCGTAATCCGGGTGTTCGCTATAGTTAAGCAGCGGCAGTGACGCGCCGATGCCTCCGCCAACGAACCATACTTTGGTGGCAGGTAAACCTGCATGGCGCCTGAGGTATTCGAAGATAGTGGGGTTAACGGGCTTTTGTTTGAGGCCCTGTGTGCTGGTGCTGTTTCCCTGGAGCAGGGCGTTCCATCCGGCGTAGTGTCCGGCAGTAAGGCCGCTCACTTCCTTGAAGAGGGTTCCCTGTTTTTGCAGCGTAGTGCTGAGCATTTTCGGGATGGGAGCGATGCCGCCCGATCCTGTTCCATAAACGATCTTCAGGTTAGGAGCTGCGCCTTCCAGCATGTTGTACATGAGGTTACCACCATAATTGCTTCCGAGGCCCTGGCTGTCGTCGAGATAACGCTGCAACACCGATTCCTGCTGGCGAACGCCGCCGGCAAACATCACAAATACAACGTGCTGTGCGATCTGGCTGCCCGAACTTGCAAACAACCTTCCCGAAGGAAGGAGATAAGGCGCTGCAACTGCTCCTGCTGCGGCTAAGCCTGCTTTTTTAATGAACTCTCTTCTTTTCATAATGAAAGTGTTGGATCAGTAATACATATATTCATCCGAAAGCGCGAACGAAAAATAAACGAGCTCCGGGGTGATGTTGGGGTCAGTAGAAATGAAGTTCTTCATCCAGGCCTTCTCTGCCTCGGTGGGCAGGCGGATGAAAAAACGCTTGTAAGATTCGGTCACGAAATAATCCAGGTTAGACCTCATAATACTATCTGTGGGAATAATAACACCGGTCTTGTTCATGAAGTTGCTGATAAGCACTTCCCTGGCCAATTCCTGGTCGCCAATGGACTCCATGCACTGCGCGATGTCGAACAATTGGTTTGCCGACAAGGCCTTCTGGAAAAGGTTGGCATGAAGGATGGCTACATACTGCTCATTGGTCTTGAGCTTTGTTTTGCCGGCAGTAGAGGGCAGCAGTCCTACCTCATTTACCTGGTAAGTAGGGTCCTCCTTACGGCAGGAAGCCAGCACACTGAGTGCGGCTAAGAGAAGGAGACAGATCCGTGTGTTCATCATAATTGCCTTTTTAGAAGTTAGCGTATTCGTCGGTCTTCATGATGTTCTTCTGTGCCTTCTGAACATCATGGTCGTTATGAAAATAGTTCATCATATCATACATCTCGATGGCCGATGGGTTCCTCGAGAGGAATGTTTGGTACAGCCAGCGTATCATCCCTTCGTAAAACTCGGGGTTGCCCACAAGGATCTTGATGTAATCGCCCTTGCCTTGCCCTGATTTCCCGAAAAGGATATTGGACCTGTCTTTTTCCACCATATCATACGAAGCGTTAAACTCAGCGCTGGTGGGGTAGCGGAAGAAACAGTTGTTGAAAGAGGCCCTGATGAAGTTAAAGGAGTTCATGTTGATCTGGTCATAAACATCGTTGTCGAGAAGGCGCTCATACACTTCAGCGATCTCAATGGAGTCAAGCATATAATCTTCCTTGATCTCGAGTACCAGGTCCAGCTTGTGCATCTGTTCTTTCTTGATGCTCCAGGGGATGCTGTCGCCTGCGGTGGAATCGATAATAGCGCCGAAACCAATAAGGCCCTGGTAAAAGAGCACTTGTCCGTCGGTGGCGCCTTCCAGCATGCGCACCTTCGATAGTTCATAAAATCGGGTGTAATAAGCGTATTTATAAGAAGAGTCGCCCTGTATCCAGGTGAGGTCTGTCTGCAGCTTGGTGATGAGCTGTTCGCGGGCTTCAACGCTAAGGTGGCTTGCGCGGAGGTTAGCTACCTCGGCTGCCATCTCTACATCAAGGGCCTCCCTTCCTATAAGGTCGATGAAAAGGCGGTTGACATAGTTCTCCACCTTTACGTTGGGAATGCCGTCGTAATAAGGGGCATTGTTATCGGGGATGATCTCAGCGTCCTTCTTACAGGAAACGAGGATGAAAGTAAACAGGGAAATGAGCAGGAGGGTCCGCCTCATAAGGGAAATTTTTTCGACGAAATTATAACAATAATCGATAAAACAAAATTTATTTACTACAAAAAAAGAAGCGGGGTTTCCGCTTCTTTTCCTGTTTTATGCTCTTTTTATCTCAACAGGCTCATGTGGCCGATGTAGGAATGTTTGCCCCCGAGGAAATCACGGGTAAACACTTTCCATACATACACATCCTGCTGCGCGATCTCTTTGCCGCCGTTGGCCTTGCCATCCCATCCTTTGTAAAGGTCGCTGGTCTTATAGATAAGGTTGCCCCAGCGATCATAGATGTAAAGCTCAAAATGATCAGGATCAATGCCGATGCCCTGTACGTTCCAGGTGTCGTTCAGCAGGTTCCCGTCAGGCGTGAAGGCGTTGGGAGCAAAGAGCTCATAGTCTCCTTGTACACACACTACCTGTTCGGTGGTGTCCGGACAGTTGTATTGGTTGTCAGCGATCAGCTGTACGTTATAACATCCGCTGTCCTTATAAGTAAAGAAGGGGTTCTGAAGGTTGGAAGTGGAGTTCTGCACATCACCGAAGGTCCAGCTCCAGCTATTGGCGCCGCCGCTGCTCAGGTCGGTGAAGGTGATCACCGGGTTGAGGATGGTGGTGGGCTGCGGTCCTGCTACGAACGAAGCCACTACATTGGGGAATACATTGATGTAGCTGCTCTTGGTAAGTGAACCTGTGCAACCGTTATTATCGGTCACGGTGAGGATAACGGTATAGGTGCCCGCTGATTTATAGCAATGGTTCGCCGGGTTTCCTGTTCCTGTTCCGTCGCCGAAGCTCCAGGTATAGCTGGCAATGTTAGCGGTGGTGCAGGTGAAGTTGACACACAGCGCCACGCAGCCTGCCGAATCGTTGGCGGCAAAGGTTACTACAGGTGGCACACTCACGTTGATCACTGCGGTATCCGAAGCGGAACATCCGTTGGCGTCTGTTACTGTAAGGGTGTAAACACCGGTAGCAAGACCAGTGGCGTTCTGGGTGGTTTGTCCGTTGCTCCAGAGGTAAGTGTAGTTGGTGGTACCGCCCGCGGCACTTCCATTAGCGGTTGCGTTAGAGCATGCATTCACGCCGGTAGCGGTTGCAACCAGCGCTGTAGGTTCAGTAACGGTTACCGTTGCCGTGATGCTGCAGTTGTTAGCATCGGTGATGGTAACAGTGTATGTTCCTGCCGCAAGGCCTGTAGCTGTTGCTGTTGCCTGTGAATTATTCCAGCTATAAGTATAAGAGCCCGTTCCGCCGGTCGCTGTTGCTGTTGCAGAGCCGGTATTGCCGCCGTTGCAAAGCACGTTATTGATGCTGCTCATACCTGCCGCTGTAGGGCCAGAGATACCTGTAATGGTAGCGGTAGCAGTAGCAGTACAGCCATTGGCGTCAGATACTGCCAATGTATAGGTACCTGCACTTAAGCCGGTTGCTGTAGCTCCGTTTTGTCCGTTGTTCCAGGTATAGGTATAAGAACCGGTACCGCCGTTAACGGTGGTACTTATGGTTCCCGCTTGCGCGCAGGTAGCATTGGTGGTGGATGTTTGAACTGTTACAGCGCTGGGTTGTGTGATGGCAACCGTTGCGGTTGCGGTACAACCGTTAGCGTCAGTTACGGTGATAGTATAAGTTCCCGCGATAAGATTGCTTGCTGTGGCGCCCGTTTGAGCGTTGCTCCAGCTGTAGGTGTAATTGGTGGTTCCGCCGCCTGCCGTTACAGTTGCGGATCCGTTATTGCCGCCAGCGCAGGAAACATTTTGTCCAGAAGCAACCGCCGTTAGCACAGCAGGCTGTGTAATTACGATCGTCGCTGTGCCGGTACATCCGTTCGCGTCGGTTACCGTTAAAGTATAACTGCCCTGCCCGAGACCCGAAGCGGTGGATCCCGTTTGCGCGTTGCTCCACGAATAAGTATAGGGTGATGTTCCTCCGCTCACCGTTGAGGTTGCTGAGCCAGTGGTGCCGCCGTTACATTTCACATTCTGCACAGTGGTATTGATCACAATAGCACTGCTCACAGTGATCGTGGCCACGGCTGAGGCAGTGGCGCCGTTCGCATCAGTGGCTACGACGGTATAGGATGTTGTTGCCGTCGGACACGGATTAATGCTTTGGGTAGTGGCACCGGTGTTCCATGAATAGGTGTAGGGAGAAGTACCAGCGCTTACTGTTGCGGTGATGTTCTTACAGCCGCCGGGACAAACCGTTCCGCCTGGTGCGGTCACCGTAATGCCGCAGCTTACCACGGTAACGTTCGTCTTCACTGTGTCGGTACGGCAAGCGTAATTGATGATGGTCTGTACCGTGTAAGTTCCGGCGGAGGTAAAGTTATGCGAAGGGAATAGGAGGCTTGAGGTGTTGTTGCTTCCAGAGTTGGGGTCTCCGAAGTTCCATCCAAGCGTAAGTATGCCCGTGGTATCGGAAAGCGAGAAGGTGGCACCAAGGCAGACCGTCACTGAGGCGATCGTCTTCTTCGGAATGAAGATAGTGGAAATGAAATCGGGCAGACCGATGTAACAGGTCTTGCCCGCGAGCGGCACACCGTTGTCAACGTAATTACAGCCAAGGCCAACGGTGTTGGGGTTGTTGATAACACCAAGCCAGGTCATGGGGTAACGGGCAAGGTAAATTTTATTGTCAGGGCCAAGCTGTAAAGCACCTGTTTCAGAGCTTGCGGAAGTTCCCACCTGCAACACCGAAGCAAGGATATTCGCCTGTGTTCCGGCAAGGAGGTTCCACTGGTAAACTTTCAGCAGGAGCTCACCGGTGCCGTATACCACGTTACCATTGGCAGAGAACTCCACGCCGTACGCGTACTGATAGTT
Source organism: Bacteroidia bacterium (assembly GCA_025451785.1). Taxonomy (GTDB): domain Bacteria; phylum Bacteroidota; class Bacteroidia; order JANWJV01; family JANWJV01; genus JANWJV01. The sequence goes on from JANWJV010000051.1 coordinate 56,158, forward strand.
GGCGGGAGTGGCAAAGCCATTCGATACTACACCTGTGGCATTATTAAAGTCGAAGAACTCGAAGCGGCTCTGGCCCCAAACAGCCGAAGCCATTTTGGTGCCCTGGGGATTGATCTTCAGGTAACCGAGGTCGTTGGTGGAAATAGAACCTGAGCTGCTGATCACCGGTGTAGCGTTCACGCCCGCGCTGGTTACTTTGTAAGCGTAAAAAGAGTTAGTGCTCCTGCGCTGTGTCACTACCCAAAAATCGCAACCGTTGGCGTGGCGGCAGGCCGTTACTTTTTCCTCGGTAGGTGTTACGAGGGGAACGTTCTTGGTGGTTACGTTGCCTAATCCACCATTCTGCGTCATGTCTACCACCGAGTATTGGAGACCAAACGCACTTCCGGAAACACCTACAGTGAATACATAGAAAATGGTATTGCTCAGCGGTTGAGGAACGATGATGCAGGATTGTGTGGAAGAAGAGTTTCCGTTCATGCCAAAGCCGTTGGGCATCTGCACATGTGTCTTGTTCCATACCCTCGATCCGTCGGAATAGAACAGCAGGTTGCCGTTCTTGTCTGATTGCACCGCGCTTCCTTCAATGGTGTTCACCATTCCGTTGGTGAGCGCTACCGGCGAGCCGCTGTTAAAAGTTACTCCGGCGTTGGCGCCAAAATACCAGTTGTTGCCTTCGCCTTGTGCGAAAACACCCTGGCTGGCAATTGCCGCCGCGAGGAGCGTTAATGTTTTAAGAACTGATGTGCGTCGTATCATGTCTTAGTTCTATGGTGCTGATTATCGTACTAAACTTAAGTGTCCGATGTAGGAGTGTTTTCCTCCGAGGAAATCACGGGTGAATACTTTCCAAACGTAAACGTCTTGCTGAGCGATCTCCCTGCCCTGGTTTGCGTGTCCGTTCCATCCTTTGTTGAGGTCGTCAGTGTAATAGATCAGGTTACCCCAGCGGTCGAACACATACAGTTCAAAGTGCTCGGGGTCGATTCCGATACCCTTCACGTTCCAGGTGTCGTTAAGGTTATCGCCGTTGGGAGTGAAGGCGTTGGGAGCATACAACTCGTAATCACCCATGATGCACACGAGCTTGTTCGCCGTATCCGGACAGTTGTACTGGTTGTCGGCGATGAGCTCCACGTTGTAGCAGCCCGAGTCCTTGTAGGCGTGCATGGGGTTCTGTAAGTTGGAGGTATTATTGCTTCCTGATGAAGACTCTCCAA
>JANWJV010000052.1 GCA_025451785.1 Bacteroidia bacterium
CCGTTACCGTTACTGTATACGTGCCCGCTATTAATCCTGTGGCGGTCGATGATGCCTGTCCGTTGCTCCAGCTGAAGGTCATCGCTCCTGTACCGCCTGAAGCTGTGGCTGTAGCCGATCCGTTGTTACCCCCGTTGCAGCTTACGTTCGTTTGAGTGCTGATGCCGGCGGAGAGCGCAGCAGGTTGCGATATAGTTACTGTCGCCGTCTTGGTACAACCGTTGGCATCGGTCACCGTTAGGGTATAGGTTCCCGCCGTGAGGCCCGTCGCTGTTTGAGTGGCCTGGCCGTTGTTCCAACTATAAGTATAGTTAGGCGTACCACCGCTGGCTGCTCCTGTAGCGGTACCATTTGCGCCGCCGTTACAACTCACGTTCGTGAACGCTGAAACGCTCGCGTTAAGAATATTGGGTTGTGTTATAGTGACCGTAGCGGTTTTCGTACAGCCATTTCCATCAGTGACCGTGACCGTATAAGTGCCTGCTATTAATCCTGTGACAGAGCTTCCATTCTGGCCGTTGCTCCAACTATACGTTAGAGCGCCCGTTCCTCCGGTAGCTGTTGCGGTGGCGGAACCATTGTTTCCGCCATTACATAAAACATTCGTACTGACCGATATTCCCGCCGTTATGACCGTTGGCTGTGTAATGGTTATGGTTGCTGTATTAGTACAACCGCTGCCATCGTTCACTGTGACCGTATAGGTACCGGCCACAAGGCCCGTTGCGGTCTTCGTCGTTTGTCCTGAAGGGTTCCAGGCATAGGTATAAACACCTGAGCCGCCTGTAGCGGTCACTGAAGCGGTGCCAGTGCCTCCATTACAGAGGGGATTCACCTGGCTGGTAGCGATCACAAGGCTGCCGCCTCCGCTGGTGATCTGAACTGTTTGCGTATTGATACCGCCGTTACAACCGTTGAAGTCAGTAACAGTTACTGTATAAATACCCGCGGTTAAGCCGGTGATAGAAGTAGTGGTTTGTCCGTTGTTCCAGGAATAGGTGTAGGGACCGTTACCACCCGAAGCTGTGGCTGTAGCAGAACCTGTTGTTTGTCCGCAGCCGATATTGGTGGGGACAGTAGTTACGTTGATGATGGGCTTACAGGGAGCGAGGCCTGAGTAAGATCCCATGAAGCCGTTACCGCAGGCGAGTATCTCGTTGCCGATACCGATGGCCACATCGTATACCGCACCTGTAGTTGCTACCGACGAAACGAAGGTAAGCGTAGAGTCATATTTACGGATAGAGTTTTGGGTTCCCACATAAAGATTACCGCAACCATCGATCGCGAGTCCGCTGTTCTGACAAACGGTAGTTCCGGGCACGTTGACACTGGATATCTGTACTCCATTGCTGATCCAACACTTGCGAAGGACAACACCATCGTAAGTATAAGCGTATTTGCTGTTGATGGCAATACCATTGAAACCGGCGAAAGCACCGGTACCGGTATAGAGCACCGAATATTCGTCAAGTATGTAGTTGTCAGAAATAGTATAGATCGGCGCGAAGGTGGGTACTGATGATTTGATAAGGATGTTGGTTGCAGTGGTGCCCGAAGTACCTGTTCCACCGCCTGCCGATGTATGGAGACTGAACACGTTACCAACGGGGTCAATAGCCAGTGAACGAAGTTCACTTTGTCCTCCGAGGAACGTTTGACCCACGAAGAGGCCGGTGTTCATATCGATACTGGCGATCTGCTGGTAGTTGGAGATCTGGTAAGGACCACCGCCAACGATCAGGTATTTGTAGTTACAGTCGAGGGCCATCCTCCACAGTTCGTAGAAGTTGCCGGTGCTGGCGTGTGTCCAGATAAGCGCGCCCGCGGGACTTATTTTCACGGCTTGGCCGTTGCAGCAGCCATCGCTCAAGTACGCGTTGCCCGCAAAGTCGAGGGCCATGTCACCGTAATAGGAATTCAGCTGGCTGGCGGTAAAGGTCCAGGTGAGGCCGCCTGTAGAGTTGTATTTTCTACATTGGTAAAAAGAGTTGCCGCCATAGATGAATATATTACCGGCTACGTCATGCGCGATATCATAGGCCCTGTTGTTTGTGGTAAGACCGGGACTATTTACGAAGGGATCGATGACCAGTGTTTGGGTATTGTCATAAGCTCCCAGTTTGAAAGAGGCTGTCTTGCCATCGAGAACAAATGAAGAAGCGACAGGTTTCTTACTGCCGTCATAAAAAGTAGAGGGGGCGCTTTCAATGATGTCGCCGATGCCGGTGGTAAGGTGTAAGTTGCCATCCGCATCCAGTTTCATATCATCGGCATTGCTATAACGCATCTTCACGAGCGAAGGATCAGCGCCGGGGTGAAGGATCAATGAATACTTGATGCCGCCCTTATCGGGAAATGTATATTCTACATCGATGCCGGGGTAAAGGTTCTTATAGGTAAGCTTCTTATAACCAGGAACATTATTAATGCTCTCAAAATCGTTATTTGTCTGGTAGTTATAATACTGCGGAACTTTTTCTTCTGAAACGAGCTGTACTGCAGGATCGGAACCCAGCCATTCAACACTCGTGGTATAGGTCTTGACCTTCAGCGCCTTGGTGAGCTTTTCTTTTTCTTCGGCAGCGGTTTCGCTTCCTTCGTCCTTACCCTCCTTAGGCTTGGTAAATACTTTCTTATCGAAACGGTAGGTAAGGCCTTTAGCGGTGAAATAGATCTGGGTCCCCATGTTATACACCCCGTAATAGATCTGAGATCCCCGCAAATTGTCTTTACCGTCGAACTGTCCGCGGTTCTCCACAAAGGTTTTGTCCTCGCCAGGATTGGATGTCCAGCCGCTGGAGGAATGCTTAGCCGTTTGCGCGCTTACCGTTGTAAGGGCCAGGAGGCTGAGACAGGAGGCAATAAAAAGGTTCTTTAAGGGAATTCGGGGGGAAAAGTACTTATTCATAGGTGGGGTTTAGGGGGTGTATATATTATAAGGTTGTAAATATATGCGATTGGGGCTTAAATGTCAACACAAAACCTTCGTTTTTAGATGAATTGGGCTTTTTGCCTGATTATCACTCCATCTTATACGATGCGATAAGAACTCCTAAAGTTGCACCGTAACGATCTTAACAACACCAAAGCACCTGCTCATCAACATTGTTCACAAACCTTCGTCCCGGTACTGTTCATAAGTGGAAAGAGGCTGAACGAACACCCATTTTTAGCTTATTAACACCTGCAGTACTTAAAGGGGACATAGCTCCGAAAGGCCTGTAAACAAAAGGCTTCGGGGCTTATTAACATTTTTTATTTATTGGCTGCCCGGTACTGTTCAAAACGTTATAAACAGGCCTGTGTTCATTTCCATAAAATTTTGGTGTAAGGCCGCATTTTCACCCATATACATTTGCGGCCCCAATCGAAAACCAAATTATGTCGAACAAACAAAAAATAAAAAACATGAAAACAATGATCAAAAGGATCGCAATGATCGCATTCTTCTTCTTCAACAAAGCAGAAGCAAACAACATCGGCTCTGGTACCATCGCCAGCGCAATGCTTGAAACAAGCTCACAGCACGTAAGTAAGGATGGAATGGTGAACTGGACCATGGAAACAGAGTTCAGCGCCTTACCTTATGTTGTTGAACAGTACATCTTCGACCGCTGGGTGAAGATCGGCGAGATAAAGCCGATGGGAGGGCCCAATTCCAACTCCTATTCTTATCCTGCCGTGTTCCACAGCGGTGAGAACAAGTTCAGGATCAAGCAAAGGAATCCTGACAGATCGATAAAGTACTCTGAAGAGATGGTGTATTTCTCAAAGAAGTCGCCGGTATGCTACCAGGTGAGCAAGAACAACCAGTACATCGAGTTCAGCAGGGAGACCTTTTATGTGATATACAATCCTTATGGCGAAGTGATCGCACGCGGCACCGGCGAATCGGTAGATATCTCCAAATATGAAAAAGGGAACTACTGTCTTATATACGACGGACAGCTGGGTGGGTTCAGGAAGAAGAATGTGCTGATGAAGAATTCGTTTTGTCCTATAGTACTTTAATAAGAGAAAATTATTTTGATGCGTTCTTTGATAATGAGATCATTGTTGTTCTTACCGGCCTTGGTGCTTTTCTCCTGCGGGGAAAGCAACAAGTTCGGTGACGAGACCCTGCGGAAGATCTATACGCTGCAGGACGAGCGCAAGGCCAGGGAGCTGGAAGCATACCTGAACGATGGCAAGGTGGCGATCCGTAAGGAAGCCATCCTTGCCCTGGCCTCGGTCCAGGACACCGGTTCACTGAAGCCGCTGCTGGGCCTGCTGAAAGACGATGACGAAGAGATAAGGGCCGATGCGGCATACGCATTGGGCCAGTTGAAATACCCTCCTTCAGCGCCTAAGCTGGTGGAAGCGATAGAGGCGGAGAAGGCGCTGGAGGTGAGGGCCGTTTTGATGATAGCGTTGGGCAAGGCGGGAAACCCCGCCGCCCTCGGCTATCTCGATACACTCAACTATTACCAGAACGATTCCCTTATGGGGGAAGCACAGGCCTGGGCCTACTTTCATCTTGGCAATAAAAAGATCATTTCGGAGAAGGGGACCAAGAAGATGACGAAGCTCATCGATGAAAAGATGGCTGACAGGGTACGGCTTGCGGCAAGCGCCTACCTGGGCAGAGCCAGGGGCATCGAACTGAAGACCTATATACAGCCGATAGTGAAATGCGCTACCGGCGACAAGAATGTGTTCGTGCGGATGAACGCGGCGAGAGCGTTGGGAAAAGTGAATGAGGACGCCGTGCTTCTTCCCATGGATATTATCCTTCAATACGATAAGGACTACCGGGTAAAGGTAAATGCTACCTATGCCCTGCGGTCTTTCAACTACCAGCTAACCGGTCCGCGTTTACTGCGAACGGTGATGAGCGACAATGTTCACATCGCCACCGCGGCAGCGGAGGTTATGCTTGACAAAGGCGACTCTACCGATGTAAAGAACTACCTGGAGAAAGCTGGCAAGATAAAACACTGGAGGGCCCGGGCCCTGCTTTACGCGGCGGCATTGAAGTACGCGAACGACACTGATAGAACGGCCATCAACGAGCAGATCATGAAGGCCTACCAGGGGGCGGAGAATGTGTATGAGAAAGGCATGCTGCTCAGCGCCTTGGGCAACGACATCGGCAATCATGCGTTCATCGCCAATGAAACAGTAACAAGACAAGGACTGGTGCTGAGCACCTATGGAATGGAAGCGCTCATCACCATACGGAAGAACCCAAAGTTCGGAAGGAAGGAAAAGAGCGATTCGCTTTTCAGGACCTTCGACAATTATTTCAAAGCCGCCATTGGCTCCGATCATATAAGCCTTGTTGCACTCGCGACAGGCATCATGCGTGACACAACTATCAACGCTCCTCCAACTACTAAAGGAACATTCCGCATTGCTTATGACGACTACTCGTTCCTGACAGCAGCACAAAAGAAAATGCAATTGCCAAGGGACATCGAAACATATATAGAGATACAGAAGACCATCGACTTCTATAAGGGTACCGAAACAAAGGAGCCGCCAAAAGCTCCGTTCAATAACCCCATCGATTGGGAGCTGGTGCAAACGATCAGGGAGAACCAGGAGGTGTTGATGAAGACGACGAAGGGGGACATCAAAGTGAAGCTCTTCATCAACGAAGCTCCGGGTTCAGTGGCCAACTTCATCAAACTGATGAAGAAGGGTTTCTACACCCCTGCCGTTTTCCACCGGGTAGTGCCCAACTTTGTGGTGCAGGCCGGCTGTCCGCGCGGCGACGGATGGGGAAATTCTGACGAAACAATACGTTCAGAGTTCTATCCTCTTAATTATGGTGAAGGTTATCTCGGCATGGCCTCTGCGGGAAAAGACACAGAAGGCTCGCAGTGGTTCATCACCCACTCCCCTACTCCGCACCTCGATGGCGGGTACAGCATCTTTGGGAAGGTCAGCGAAGGATTGGATGTACTACAGCAATTGGAAATGGGAGATAAAGTAACGGCGATGGAACTGTTACCTTAGGAGTTTACGCAAATACTTCTGCTTTCCGTTCTCCTATCTGCTGCCTCCACATGGCATAGTAAAGTCCTTTGAGGCCGAGAAGTTCCTCATGCTTTCCTGATTCAATGATATGCCCTTTCTCCAGCACATGGATCTTATCGGCATGCATAATGGTAGAAAGCCGGTGAGCGATGAGAATAGAAATATGCGCCTGGTTGCGTGAGATCTCACGAACGGTGCGGCTGATCTCTTCTTCTGTAATGGAGTCGAGCGCAGAAGTGGCTTCATCAAACACCAGCAGCGCGGGCTTTCTCAACAGCGCGCGGGCGATGGAGAGGCGTTGCTTTTCTCCACCCGAAACTTTTACGCCTCCCTCCCCTATTACTGTATCCAGGCCTTTGTCGGCACGGGCCAAAAGGCTCTGGCAGGCTGCTTTGTTCAATACCTCCATGATCTCCTCATCGCTTGCCTTGGGCGCTACGAACAGAAGGTTTTCCCGTATGGAACCCGAGAACAATTGCGCGTCCTGCGTAACGAAGCCGATCTGCTCACGCAATTGATCGAGGTCAACATTGGTATGCTCCTGGCCGTTGTAAGATATATTTCCTTCCTGCGGACGATACAATCCTACCAGAAGCTTCACCAGTGTGGTCTTGCCTGAACCAGAAGGCCCTACAAAAGCAACCGTCTCGCCTTTGTTTACGGTAAATGAAATATTATCCAGCGCTTTCAGCCTGGCCGTCTGATGCTGGAACACCACGTTCTCGAAAACAAGTGAAGAAACGGGACCTAGTGTTGAGGGGTTTACCGGCCTGGGCTCCTTTGGTGTATTGAGTATCTTTTTGAAGTTGCCGAGCGAAGCTTCCGCCTCACGGTACACCAAAATGATATTTCCCAATTCCTGCAACGGACCAAAAACGAAGAAGGAATAAATGAAGAAGGTGATGAACTGTCCTTCGGTAAGCTTGCCGCGGAAGATCATATACATCATGAGGAACAGGATGCTGTTGCGGATCAGGTTCACAATGGTGCCTTGTATAAAACTGATACTGCGTATGCTCTTTACTTTTTTTAGTTCCAGCCCCAGTATCTTAAGGGTAGTGTTGTTAAGGCGCTTTATTTCCTGCTTGGCCAAGCCAAGGCTTTTCACCAGTTCAATGTTGCGCAGCGATTCGGTGGTAGAGCCGGCAAGCGCTGTTGTTTCCCCAAGTATCTTCTTCTGAATGCGTTTTATCTTGCGACTAAGTACCGAGCTAAGTATGCCAAGGATGGGAACCGTGGAAAAATAGATAAGCCCCACCAGCCAGTTCACCTGTATGGAATAGATCATCACCCACACTATGCCAACGAGGCTGGTGAAAAGTATATTTACAAATGAGAAAATAAGTTTCTCCAGGTCGCTTCTCACTTTCTGTAAGATACCCAGCGTTTCGCCGCTGCGCTGGTCCTCGAACACCTGGTAAGGAAGCTCCAGCGAATGCTTAAGGCCATCGGTATAAATATCGGCCCCCACTTTTAGAGTGATACGGTTCACGAAATAATCCTGGAAGTTCTTGGCGATGCGCGACATCATGGCCGCACCAATAGCAAGACCAATGAAACCCAATACGCCATAAATGAACGCTTGCTCTGTGTAGTCGTCTTTCTGCTTTACAAACTTATCGATGATATTGCCCAGGATGAGCGGGTCGAGCAATGAGAACACCTGGTTAATGGAGGCGAGCACCAGGATAAGCACCACAAGCCAGCGATAACGCTTCAGGTAGGAGAAAAGAAGTTTCATAATACAGGTTCCAGCTGTTTGTCTTTGGGTTGGAATTCTTCGCTTTGCTCGATGGCCTTCATGATCTTCTCAAGCATTACATCCCCGTCTTCTTCAAGATCTATCTGCATCGGCCGTTTGAAACGCATCTCCAGAGGCTGGCCACGCTTTACGGTCTTCAGTCCTTTCTTATCGAAGGCCTCCATAAATCCGCTGATGACAATGGGTACAACCACCGGCTTGTATTTCTTGATCACATAGGTAACGCCCCGCCTTCCCGGCGCGAAAGGTGTTGTGGTGCCCTGTGGAAATGTAATGAGCCAGCCCCCGGTAAGTGCCTTGCCTATTTTTGCCAGCTCCATAAAATCAACTTTCCTGTTCACATCTTGTCCCGCGTCACGCCAGGTTCGTTTCACCTTTACGCAGCCGGCATAAACAAAAAGCTTCGGAATGATCCCGTCGCGCATCGTCTCATCGGCAGCGATGAAATAATTATCGGTCTTGGGTGCCAGAAGATACGCCGGATTATTAATGCTGTTATGAAAACCCCTCTTTGCTGACGAGAACACGTGCAGCATCGCTATTACGTCGGCAAAATAGGTTTGATGGTTCGACACGAACAATACATTCTTTCCAGGAAGTCCCGCCAGGTGCTCAGTGCCTTCTATTTTCAGTGGGTTGATGCGCTTATACCTCCGAAAGGTGAGCATGCCGCACACCGACATAAGTATCCCCTTAAGGAAATAAGGCCTTCCAAAAACGTCGAATCCAAACATCAGGGGATTGTTGATAAAATCAGTTCGCGAAGGTACAGATTAAAGTGCTGACTGCGTAACTTTATCGCGATGGCAGAGCAGGAAGAATACTTTAAGGGGAGAGGGGCTCAGATCAACACCGCCAACAAATTCCTGAAGCAAAGTTATGCGGAAGAACACATCGAAGCGATCGATGAACCGCTGCTGTCGGATGAGCGTACCCAGGTGTTTTACGAGCATCCTAAAAAGATCGTGAACAAGGTTGACAGCCCTGATCTGCCCGGCATGTATTCCATGAACCCTTACCAGGGATGTGAACATGGCTGCATCTATTGTTACGCACGCAATGTTCACGAGTACTGGGGCTTTAGCGCCGGCCTCGACTTTGAGCGCAAGATCGTGGTAAAGCCCGACGCGGCGAAAGTGATGGAGAAACAGTTCATGAGCAAAAACTGGAAGCCTTCCCCTATCATGCTCTCGGGCAATACCGATTGTTATCAGCCGCTCGAACGCAAATTAAAGATCACCCGCAGTCTGCTGGAAGTGCTGCTTAAGTTCAGGCATCCTGTTTCGCTCATCACCAAGAACAGCCTCATCCTGCGCGACACCGATCTGCTCTCCGGGCTCGCGAAACTAAAACTGATAAGCGTGATGGTTTCAATCACTTCGCTGAAAGAGGAGTTGCGCCTTGCGATGGAGCCGCGTACCACTACCGCGAAGCAGCGGCTGAAAGTGATCGAAGAACTGAGCAAAGCAGGCATCCCTACTGGAGTGATGACCGCTCCCATTATTCCTGGCCTTAACAGCAGTGAGATCCCTGCCATCATAAAGGCGGCGGCTCATCATGGTGCTGTAGGAGCGGGCTATACTATCGTACGTTTGAATGGCGCCATCGGGCCCATATTCAGGGACTGGATCCACAAGAACTTTCCTGATGCGGCCGACAAGGTAATGAACCAGATAGCGGATTGCCACGGAGGGCAGCTGAACGACAGCCGTTACGGAGTACGAATGAGAGGGGAAGGAAAGATAGCGGAAGGCATCAGGCTATTGTTCCGTTCCGCGGTACGGAAACATCTTTCGGGAAGAAGTTTCGGAGAGATCGACCTCACAGCATTCCGCAGACCCGCGCCGCATGGTCAAACAGAACTTTTCCAGGATTGAATTACCTCTTTAATTGATTGGTACGAGCGCTGTACAACCTCGTCAAGCGCATTGTCGTCCACCCACCTCACTTCTGTTATCCCCTCTTCCTGTTGCGGAACAAGAGCAGGGCTTCCTTCGCAGCTCATTTCGAACCACCAGGTCTTTTTCAGGATAGGTTCCTTGCCCTCCAGGTACGTATGATAGGTATCGCTCAGGGCCCTTCCGATCTTCAAACCGCTTACACCACATTCCTCTTCCACTTCACGCAGGGCTGTCTCCATGGGCCTTTCCCCCTTTTCCATTTTTCCTTTAGGAAGGTCCCACATACCGTTGCGAAAAATGAACAGCAGTTCGCCCCTGCCATTCCTCACAAGTCCTCCCGCTGCTTCCACAATACGGTAACCAGCGCAGAACGATGACCATTTTTCCGGGTCGACCAGCGTAACCTTATCCTTTATGAAAACTTTATACTTTTGCCCCAATTAATCGGTACTTTTGTATGCAAATGACCTCTAATGAATCGGCGCTGAAGATCGCCGAATACCTGTTGCAAATTAAAGCAATAAAACTTCAACCCAACAAACCTTTTACCTGGGCTTCGGGTTGGAAGTCGCCCATATATTGCGACAATCGAAAAACACTTTCTTTTCCCGCGATACGCACCTTTATCCGCCAGGAATTTGTTGACACCATTATACGTGAGTTCGGCAAGCCCGACCTCATCGCGGGGGTTGCCACTGGTGGCATCGCCCAGGGCGCGTTGGTAGCCCATGAAATGGGCCTGCCCTTTGCCTATGTTAGGTCGGAAGCCAAGGTGCATGGGCTTAGCAATATGATAGAAGGAGTGGTAGAGTCGGGCCAGTCGGTAGTGGTGATCGAAGACCTTGTTTCAACCGGGGGAAGCAGTATCAAAGCCGTGGAAGCCCTGCGAAAAGAAGGATGTAAGGTATCGGGCATGGCTGCTATTTTCAGTTATGGTTTTAAAATAGCCGCCGAGAATTTCAAAAAAGCCAGTTGCGACCTGGCCACACTTTGTGACTACGAGACCCTTATCGAACAGGCTGTTAAGTCAAATTATGTTTCGGAAAAAGACCTTAAGTCGCTGAAAGAATGGCGGGAGAACCCTGATAAGTGGGGACAGAAGTGATCTAGTTTGAATTAGCGAATGACCAGGATAGAGAGTAATAAAGAACAGATAGAGAACTCGGCGGAGAATGTATTCGCGTTCCTGGGCGATTTCAATAATTTCAAGTCGCTGATGCCACCGCAAGTCACCAATTGGAGCTCCACAGAGAACAACTGCTCATTTACGATCAACGGGATGGCTACCATTGGAATGAAGATCACTGGAAAAACACCTCATTCTCTCATCAATATCAGCGCTGACGGTAAAGTGCCCTTTAATTTTACTCTTGATGTTCTCATCGAAAAGACCGGGGAAAAGACTTGTACAGGCCAACTGGTTTTCAACGCCGACCTGAACCCGATGCTGAAGATGATGGCAGAAAAGCCGCTTACGAATTTCTTCAACATGCTGGCGGCAAAGATGAAGGACATCAGGTCCTGATATCTATTTCACCGCTTCCTTTCCGCAAAACATTACCATCTTATAAGCGACCTCCGAGAGCTTCCAATCGTGCACGGTCCCTTTGGAGCTGGCCTTACAAACGCGCCTGAAATTCCCTTTTAGCGGCAAGCCCTGGGCCATACAAAGTTCCATGGCACGCCTCACGGCCTCACAAAGCTCTTCCGCCGATCCTAAGTGCATTTCAAGGGCCGCTTCGGAAGCATATAGTATCAATGAATGATCAATGGCACTCATATATTTAGAACGAGCTATCATTCCGCAAAGATGGGGCTAAGGAGGTAGCGTCCTAATGATTCCACTCAACAGGAAGAATGATTTTTATCACTTAATCTGCCTCTCCGAGCAATCTGCCTCCAGGCCTGCCACATCGCCGGCTTTTAGCTGAAGGTAGCGCCGCTCAAGGCAAGCGCATAAGGAAGAAAGGCAATCCTCCAGGTCGAACTCCAAACCACTCAGTGTTCGCATCGAACAGGCATTGGGAACGCCTTCACCGAAAACGGTTTGGTTAACATTGAGGCCGATGCCTATAAGGCTGAAACTTATCTTATTGCCCGATAGCACATTCTCGATCAGGATCCCTGATATTTTGCCACCATTTACATAAATATCATTTGGCCATTTGATCCTTGGCTTCAGGCCTTTCAGGGTCTTTTCGAGGTGATCGCTGATGCCAAGTGAAACCGCCTGGCTGAGCCCGAACTGTTTAGCGGGCTCAAGAAAATGAGGGTAAAGCACGATAGTGAAAGTGAGGTTCATCCCCGCCTCGCTGATCCATTTGTTACCCCTTTGTCCCCTTCCTTCCGCTTGCTCGCGTGTGATCACTACGGTTCCTTCCTGCAAGTCCTTTTCCTGGAGCAATTGCATAAGATAGGTGTTGGTGGAGCCTACTGAGTTGAGCCTGATGATATGGCTGCCTATAAAGGATGAGTTCAAATGCTTGTTGTTTAGGCTTCTTTTTTAGGAATTCAGGGTGTTTAATTGTCCTTTATTGCAAAAGAAATATTTATTTTTGTAAAACGTTAAAAACCTGTAAAATATCCAAAGGCGGGAATCGTCTTTAATATTGTACCAAACTAAAAAAACCCGTCAAGGCATTTAATGGCGAAACGAAAAAAGAAGAAAGACGAAACGGCTGAATTAGTGGATGCGGTGATCAGCGCCATTCAAGAGAAAAAAGGAAAAGAGATCGTTTGCCTTGACCTTAGGAAAATTCAAAACGCGGTTTGCGACTATTTCATTGTTTGCGAGGGCAATTCAAGGACACAGGTTAGCGCTATTGCCGATTTTGTTCAGGACGAAGTAAAGAAGCAGCGGAAAGAGCGGCCTTACCATACCGAAGGCCAGCAGAACGCAGAATGGGTCCTTATCGATTATGTATCGGTAGTGGTGCATGTGTTCCAGAAAGAGACCCGCGATTTTTATAAGCTGGAAGCCCTTTGGGCCGATGCTGAAGTAATGGAAGTGGAGATGGCCTATTAACAATTACCAATGAGCGAAGAGCAAAATAACAGCGATAAGGATAAAAAGGACAGGAACCAGTTCGAAAAGCTGAAGGACAACCTGGCGAAGAAGCCCAAACTTCCGAAGAGTTCCTTCAATTTCTATTGGGTGTACGCCATTATCGTGGTGGTGCTTATCGGTATGGAGCTGTTCTCCTTTAGCAGCCCCACCGAAAAGGTGACCTTGCAGTTCTTTGAGCAAACCATGCTCAAAACACACCATATCGGCAAGATAGTGGTGGTGAACGAGGAATACGCCGAGATCTATATTCGTCCTGACAGCCTGAAGCTTTCCCAGCACAACAAGGTGAGCAAAAAATCCTGGGGCAACGGCCTGAATCCCGGCCCGCATTATGTAGTAAAAATATATTCGGCGGAAAGCTTTAACAACTACCTGCTGGAAGCGCAAAAAGATTTTACGCAGGCGCAAAAGATCTACCCTGAAAGCGAAAAGCGAACCAGCTGGTTCGATCAGCTCGGCTGGATCATCACTGTGGTGATCATGATCGTTATCTGGATCTTCCTTATGCGAAGGATGACCGGCGGAGGCGGAGGCGGGCAGATATTCAACATAGGAAAGTCGAGGGCTCAGCTGTTCGACAAGGATACGAATGTGAACATCACATTTAATGATGTAGCGGGTTTGGAAGGTGCCAAGATCGAGATCAAAGAGATCGTTGACTTTTTGAAGAACCCCAAGAAATACACTACCCTGGGTGCTAAGATCCCGAAAGGCGCCTTGCTGGTAGGCCCTCCGGGCACGGGCAAGACCCTACTGGCGAAAGCGGTGGCAGGTGAAGCGAAAGTTCCTTTCTTCTCGCTTTCAGGTTCCGATTTTGTGGAAATGTTCGTAGGTGTGGGTGCTTCGCGTGTACGCGACCTGTTCAGGCAAGCAAAAGAAAAAGCGCCTTGCATCATCTTCATCGATGAGATAGACGCCATAGGCCGTGCCCGCGGAAGAAGTGTATCGCAGGGTGCCAACGACGAAAGAGAGAATACCCTTAACCAGCTCCTTACGGAGATGGACGGTTTTGGCACCAACAGCGGTGTGATCATCCTTGCCGCTACGAACCGCGCCGATATCCTGGACCGCGCCCTGATGCGCGCCGGCCGTTTCGACAGGCAGATATATGTTGACATGCCCGACCTGAATGAAAGGAAGGACATCTTTAAAGTACACCTGAAACCCCTGAAGCTCGACAACAGCGTTGATATTGAGTTCCTCGCCAAGCAAACGCCTGGGTTCTCGGGCGCTGATATCGCCAACATTTGTAACGAAGCCGCTCTTATCGCAGCCCGTAAGGACAAGAAGGCTATTGATAAACAAGACTTCCTTGATGCCGTTGACCGTATCATTGGCGGCCTGGAGAAGAAGAACAAGATCATATCAGCGGAAGAAAAGAAAGTGATCGCTTATCACGAAGCGGGACATGCTTCGGTAAGCTGGCTGCTCGAACACGCGCACCCGCTGGTAAAAGTTACCATCGTGCCCCGTGGCCGTTCGCTCGGCGCCGCATGGTACCTGCCCGAAGAAAGGCAGATCACGACCACCGAACAAATGTTCGATGAGATGTGCGCCGCGTTGGGCGGAAGGGCGGCAGAGGAAATTACGTTCGGCAAGATCTCCACCGGCGCCCTCAGCGACCTGGAGAAGATCACCAAACAGGCGTATGCCATGGTGATGTATTATGGCCTCAACGACAAGATCGGCAATATCAGCTATTACGATTCAAGCGGTGGGAACGAGTATGGCTTTACCAAACCTTATAGTGAAAAGACCGCCGAGATCATTGATAACGAAGTAAGCAAATTGGTTGATAAGGCCTATACCAAGACCAAGGACCTGCTCACCCAAAACAAACACCTGCTTAGCCTGCTGGCCGACGCGCTGCTGGAAAAAGAAGTGATCTTTAAGGAAGACCTGGAGAGGATCTTCGGCAAGCGCCCCTTCGCGAAGGACAAGGAGGAAGAGAAGCGCGGCACCGATACACTGAAGCCCCTTGAGAACACTACAGGGAACACCTACAAGACCCCTTCGCTC
Source organism: Bacteroidia bacterium (assembly GCA_025451785.1). GTDB lineage: Bacteria > Bacteroidota > Bacteroidia > JANWJV01 > JANWJV01 > JANWJV01. The sequence continues at coordinate 14,774 of JANWJV010000052.1, forward strand.
AACGGAGATAATACAGAGAATGGCCAGGAGCTGGAGAAAAAAGATGAGAACAAGACGCCTGACATTACCCCGCTCGACGACGACGACACAAAGCAACCTACCCTGTTCTAAGGCATGAGCGACACCACACCTCGCGAAAAGATCCTCAAGAAGATACGCAAGGCGTTGATCAACAAATCGACTTACGAGGTGGGCGATGTGGACCTCGATTCCGAGATCTATACCACTTCCACCGAACCAATGGAGGTAAGCTTCGCGCAGCGCTTCACGGCGCTCAACGGAAAATTCGTTTTCTGTGAGAACGAAGCGGAGTTTCTCCAGAACCTGACACACCATATTGAAGAGAACAAATGGGAGAACATCTTCTGCCTCGAAGAGCCCATCAAAGGGCTTCTAAAAAAAGCGAAGATCGCCTTCTCCGACAAGGACAAGGATTTCATCCATACCAATATCGGCATCACCTTTTGTGAATACCTGGTGGCAAGAACAGGAAGTGTGTTCGTTACATCAAGACAAGCTTCCGGAAGGCGTTTACCGGTCTACTCCAACATTCATATTGTTGTGGCCTATACTTCGCAGCTTGTTTACAACATCAAGGACGCGCTGAAAGGCATTAAGGAAAGATACGGCGACCAGATCCCATCTATGATCGCCAACATTACCGGCCCCAGCCGTACGGCCGACATTGAAAAGACCCTGGTACAGGGCGCGCACGGCCCCAAGGACATTTACGTTTTCCTCATCGACGATCACAAGGCCCACTAGCTTGAACAACTTCCTACAAAGAGCATTGACCGGGGCGCTGTTTGTTGTCGTTATGGTGGGTGGTATCTGGTGGAATTATTGGAGCATGTCCGTGCTCTTTCTCCTGATCTCTATTTTAGGCATTTGGGAATTCTTTTCGCTTCTTGAAAGATCCGGGAATGAACCACAAAAAATAATTGGAACCGTACTTCTTATAGTTTGTTTGAGCTGTTTCTTTGCGTTCAACTTTGTCAGTTTCGGCAATCCCATCTTTCTTAGCTTCTGCTTGCTCATGATCGCCCCTCTTTTATGCCTTCTCTTTTTTATTGAACTGTTCCGAAAAAAAGAAAAGCCTTTTCAAAACGTAGCGTATACCTTTCTTGGCCTGATCTATATACCCAGTGCTTTTGCACTTCTGGCCCTTGTTTCGTATTACACTCCTGTACTTTATGTATCGGATGTCTCTACCGATCTTAATGATAGTTACAAACCTTATGTGATCCTCGGCTTCTTCTTCCTTGTTTGGTCTAACGATACCTTCGCTTACCTTGTTGGCAGAACGATAGGCCGTACCAAGCTCTTCGAACGTGTTTCCCCTAATAAGACCTGGGAAGGAACTATTGGCGGTGTTATTCTAACCCAAGGCACTGCCTGGGTACTTTCCATTTACTTTAATGAGCTCAGCCTTACTCAGTGGATGGTCTGCGGCCTCATCGTTTCCATCACCGCCACCCTTGGCGACCTGGTAGAAAGCATGTTCAAGCGCAGCCTGGGGGTGAAGGACTCGGGCAGCATACTTCCCGGCCACGGAGGCATTCTCGACCGCTTTGACGGGGTGCTTCTTTCGGCCCCTTTCGTATGCACTTATTTGATGTTAATCCGCTGATTTTCATTGCTTAACGATAAGTTAAAGAACGTAATGGGTTTTTTTCTAAATTCGCTTTGCTTATCACCGACCGATCTAGAGAAAAACTTAAACCTATGACAACGAAAACGATGACAGCGAACGGTACCACACAGCACGCAAGCATGTTTGAGGCAGTATTGGCAAGGCTGGACGTGGCCGCTAAGATCTACGGACTTTCGCCCGAAGCTTCCCTGATCCTGAGAAGTCCTGAAAAACAAGTACGAGTGAGCCTGCCCATTGTAATGGACAATGGCAAAGTAGAGGTGTTTGACGGTTATCGTACCGTACACTCCACCGTTTTGGGCCCCTCTAAAGGCGGTATTCGCTACGCGATGGATGTGAACAGTGACGAAGTGAACGCGCTCTCTGCCTGGATGAGCTTCAAATGCGCTGTGGCCAACCTTCCGTATGGAGGCGCCAAAGGCGGTATTAAATGTGATCCCAAGAAAATGTCGGCAGGCGAACTGGAAAGGCTTACCAAAGCCTATGCTGCTGCCATGTCTGACGTGTTCGGCGTTAATAAAGATATTCCCGCTCCCGATATGGGCACCGGCAAAAAAGAAATGGCCTGGCTGCTTACGGAGTACAACAAGATAACCGGCGAGCATGCTCCCGGCGTAGTTACCGGCAAGCCCATTACCCTGGGCGGTTCCCGCGGAAGGGAAGCGGCAACAGGACGTGGCGTAATGATCGCTACGCTGGAGGCCATGAAGAAGACCGGCATGAACCGCAAGAGCGCCACTGCCGCAGTACAAGGCTTCGGCAACGTAGGCTCTCACGCTGTTCGCCTGCTGGCCTCTAAAGAAATTAAGATCGTAGGTATCTCCGATCATACGGCCGCTTTCTGGAACGAAAAAGGATTTGATGTGGAAGCGGCGCTCCGCTATGTGCAAAACAACAACGGTGTGCTTAAAGGCTTTACCGGAGGTACTGAGATCAGCAATGACGAACTGCTTTGCGGAAAGGCCGATGTATTGGTTCCTGCCGCCATTCAAAACGTGATCACCGCCGAGATCGCCAATAAGATCCAGGCAAAATTGATCATCGAAGGAGCCAACGGACCTACTACCGCTGAAGCGGATAAGATACTACATGACAAAGGCATCGTAGTGGTGCCTGATATCCTCGCCAACGGCGGCGGCGTTACCGTGTCCTATTTCGAATGGGTACAAAACAAATCGGGTCACTACTGGAGCGAGGACGAGGTGAACGCCCGTCACGACGCCTCTATGGAAAAGGCTTTCGAGAACGTTTGGTACAACGCGCAACAGTACAAAACCTCTATGCGTCTGGGCGCCTACATCTCTGCCCTAAAGAAACTGGAGAAAGGTATCCGTTATAGGGGCAATTACTAAGCAATGACCATCCATAAAGAAGGTACCGCAAGCATCCTTGTCACCCTTCTTTTTATCGCCCTGCTCAATGGGCTGGTGGTTTGGCTCGCACCCACACTGGTGATAGTGCGTTGGCTCAGTTACGCGCTCAGCGCTTTCCTTCTCATCATGATCCTGCAGTTCTTCCGCAGCCCCAGCAGGAAGCTCACCATTAACGAGAACGGCATCATTGCCCCTGCTGATGGAAAGGTGGTTGTGATAGAGGAAGTTATGGAGAACGAGTTCCTGAAAGAAAAACGCATACAGCTTTCCATCTTCATGTCGCCGCTCAACGTCCATGTGAACCGCAACCCGGTAAGCGGTACGGTTAAATACTTCAAGTACCATCCCGGCCTTTACCTGGTGGCCTGGCACCCGAAATCATCAACCGAGAACGAACGCACCACCGTGGTGATCGAGCCGCAGGGCAAGCCCGCCATATTGTTCCGCCAGATAGCGGGAGCGATGGCACGAAGGATCGTTCATTATGTAAAAGAAGGTCAAAACGTAAAGCAAACCGACGAAATGGGCTTTATCAAGTTCGGCTCACGTGTTGACGTACTACTGCCTATGACCGCCAAAATACGGGTTACTCTTGGGCAAGCTGTTCAGGGCGGGGTAACGCTGCTGGCCGAGTTTTAACAAACATTAAGGATTTCACTTTTTGTACCGGGATATTTTAGTTTATCTTTGCCTTATATCAATCGAAACCATCTAAAAACCTATATCCAATGAAAAAGATCTTCTTAGTACTCGCCCTCTGCGGCTTCGTAGGCGCTGCTTCAGCTTCTACCCTCTCTGTTATCGCTTCTGCTCCTGTTGCCTGTGTTAATGGTGGCGGTGAAGAAAAAGACAAAAAGAAAAGCTGCTGTAAGAAAGACAAGAAAGCTTGTACCGCTACTGCCGCTACCGAGAACAAAGACGGCAAGACCTGCACCAAAAGCTCTAAGTGCTGCAAAGCAAAAACAGCTGAAACCACCAAAACAACTGAAGCTGCTCCTACCGGCACTAAGTAATTGGTATTCTGATACAGAAAAGACCCTGGCGCTTGCCGGGGTTTTTTATTTACAGGAGTTCAATGAGCTCCCGCAGTGAACGGATTTCGTAAGTAGGCCGCTCGCGGCAAGCCTCAGCTGCGGGGTTGAAAAAGCACTGGTCCATGCCCGCGTTCTTTGCGCCCATCACATCGAGCTCGAAATGATCGCCGATCATAATGCTTTCTTCCCTTCGCGCGGCGGCGGCTTGGAGCGAGAACTCAAACATGCGGATATCCGGCTTGCGAAAGCCCGCACGTTCGGAGGTAATAACTTCTTTAAAATAATCACTAAGCCCTGCGCTTCGCAGTTTAACATGCTGCGTTTCTTCAAAGCCATTGGTGATAATGTGTAACTGATAGCGCTTCGCCAGGTGGCCCAGGGCTTCTTTCGTGAAGGGCAACAGCGCTGTTCTCCTGGGCGATTCCTTTACATACTCCTCGCTGATGCGCTGGCACAGCTCTTTGTCGATGATCCCATAAAGTGCCAATGCCCTCTCAAACCTTGTTGTCCTCAACGTGGGCTTATCTACCAGGCCATGTCTGAAATCTTCCCACAAGGCGTGGTTGATCTTGTGGTATTCGCTAATGAAGTCGTTTACGGAACCCACCCCTTTTTTGTCAAGACCATAGTGATGAATAAGTTCAGCAAGCACAAGTGCCGAATTGGTCTCGAAATCCCAAAGTGTTCGGTCAAGGTCGAAGAAAACGTGCTTGTACTTCACAAAAAGTTAGGGAAGATCAATTTTAAGGAAGCGATGGAAACAGACCAAAACACGATGGACAGGAACATCCACATCACGATGATCTGGCGGCTGTGAAAATAACGCACGGCCACAAAGCAGCCAATGGGTATGGACAAAAGTAATGGGGTAAGGAATGCAATACCGGGAAGGCCGAAGCGGCGTTTTACCTTCACGATTATCTTATTGGTGCGGGTGAACACCTTTCGTTTGATGTTCTTTTTTTGATCACGCTTCTCTCTCCATGCTGCCATCTTGGGAACGAGTTTGTTGCTAAGGTTCACAAAGATCAGAACACCGGTAAAGCCGCCGGTACAGGTGACTACCACCGTTTTGAAAAAAGAGAATCCCATGGTAACAGCCAGCGGCACCGCGCCCAGCACGAACTTAACCGTACTAAGCAGCCAAATGACAATTATCTGCCAAAGATCGTCCAGGGGAAAGCGTTTTAATCCTTAATACCGAATGCAAGATCGCCCGCGTCGCCAAGACCGGGCACGATGTACGCCTGGGCGGTAAGTTCATCATCAATAGCACCGAGCCAAATGGTAACGTTTCCTGGCAGGTTCTTTTTCACGTAGTCGAGCCCTTCAATACTGGCAATGATAGCAACAAGGTGCGTATGTTCAGGAATGCCGCGCTTCAGCAGGGCCTTGTAAGCGAGTACGGCCGATGATCCGGTAGCTATCATGGGGTCGCAAAGCACCAGCACTTTTCCATTCAATGAGGGACCTGACATGTATTCGATCTGTATGTCAAAGCTCCCATCCTTATGGTGCTTGCGATATGCAGATACGAACGCATTCTCCGCTTTGTCAAAATAATTAAGCAGTCCGTTGTGAAGCGGCAGTCCGGCCCGCAGGATGGAAGCAAGCACCGGCTGTTTCTCTAATTGTTGTACGGGTGCCACACCTAAGGGTGTGGTAACCTCTGTGCCTTTGTAGACAAGCTTCTTGCTTATCTCATACGCAAATATCTCGCCGATGCGCTCCACGTTCCTGCGGAAGCGCATGCTGTCCTTCTGTATTCCCGCATCGCGGAGCTCCGCGATGAACTGCGACAATATCGAATTTTCTTTACTGAGATCTATTACCATAAGGGGCGAGGGTTATTACACGTAAAGATAAGTATTCTTTTGCCCCGAGATCACTCAGGCAGTGGCCGCTTCCACCATTTGTTCATACACCTGGTGCCAGCCCTTCCAAACTTTCTGATCGCTGAGCGACTCGTTATGCCAAACGCTCATGAACTCCCCTTTCACAGCCCTTACTTCCTCAATAAGAGGAAGGATATGCTGGAGCGCATTCTCAGGCGGGATCTTCATATAATACTTAAGCGTGGCATCCATCACACCGAAAGGATGGATCTTCAGCTTCGTTTCGGTCTCCTGGTCAAGATCATAGAAGTTAAAAGGAGTGCAAAGCCCTGCACGAAAGCCAACCTGCGAGGCAAAGCCCATGGAATAATCGTCGGTGATATCGTACTCAATGAGATTGCGATAGGTATCGGGCAAACGAAGCTTCAGAAAATGCTGCCGGCTCATGGTCACCTCGCGGTGCAGGATCCTCGAGAGCGTTGATATCTCCTTCTTCAGCTTTGAGGGAACAAAATTAGAAGCAAAGGAGGGATGGATGCCTACTTCGGCATAATCACCTATCGACTTGATGAGCGACTGGAAGTTGCGGCTGTTCACCGGTACGTTCTTATCGTTCACACCGTAATCAGCAAGCAGGAAGAAGTAAAGTGGCTTCAGCTTGTACTTTTCCTGGATGGCCAGCTGAAAACGATAGGTATCGTAAGGGTCGCGGAGCTTTCCGAAGAGCACTTTGGTGCGCTCACCGAATTCCTGGAAGTCGAAGTTCACGAGCGACTTCGCGTAGCCGCCCAATGTGCGTACAAACCCTTTCTCGCGGTAAGCGTAGGCGTTATCAATATCGATGGTAGAGGTGTACTTGTATTTTCTTTCCGGGAACACAAAGCCGGGATAGCGGGCCATGATGATCTCCTTGATCTTTTCGGCCCAGTGGTTCACCACGGGCTTCCGCAGGAAACCGTTCTGGAAGGCAAGGCTTTCTTTTACTTCAAAACGGTCGTATTCATCGCGTATATGCGGAAGGTATTCTTCGTAACGGCTGGCGAGGTAAAAGCTGGCGGCGAACACATCGAAAGGCAATGCTGAATTTTTTCCGGCCGCAAAAAAAGCGCCGGTGTTCTCCCAGCCAAACACGGTAATGTTCTGCTGGTTGATGCCTGTTTCGAATAAAATATTCCTCGCCTGGAAGAATATCTCACCAGAAAGAGGCTTGTCCGAATAATTGATCTTGGGCTGACCGCTTTCCGTAAACTCCTTCACGTCGGTGGTCATTTTAATATCCACGCCAAGGATGTCGCGGAAAATGAGATAGAAAATGTACTTGTTGCGGTTCGTTATTTTCGGAGTGTAAACAAGCAACATGATCAGGCCGGCTTAAAGTGTTTAAGCATTTCGCCACAAATGAACTCCGCCGCTTTTCCATCGCCGAACAAAGGAGGGAACTTCATGTTCTTCTTCGAAAGAAGTGCTTTATACGCCGCAACGATCTTCTCTTCATCGGCGTCAGCGATGATCGCCGTACCCTGTTCCACCAGCTCCACCCATTCGGTCTCGGAACGCAGTATCACACAGGGCTTGCTGAAAAAGAAAGCTTCCTTTTGTACTCCGCCGCTATCGGTCATCACCAGTCGCGCGTTCTTTTCAAGTGCTATCATTTCAAGAAAGGAGACCGGGGGAAGTATCTTAAACAAGGGATTCCCTTTCACCGCGCTGTAAAGTTCAGGGCTAAGGGTCCCTGCCAGGAGCTTCGATGTGCGCGGGTGCAGGGGCAGCACCACTTTCATCTTTTCGTTGGTAGCGATCCTGTTCAACGCGCTGAACAAGGCGTTAAGCCGTTCGGGATCATCGGTATTGTTATTGCGATGAATGGTGACCAGCACAAACTTTTCTTTCTCCAGGTCTTTAAGCACCTCTGTTTTTGCCTCAGCTATACGCGAAAAATAAATGCTGTTATCATACATCACATCACCGCAATGGTAGAAATAGGGATTGTCGGCAGATGCTTTTGCCTTTTCTCCCTGCTTAAACCCTTCATCAACAAGGTTATGGTAGCCTGCTTTGGTTGGTGAAAAGAGCAAAGCGGAAAGGTGATCGCAAACGATGCGGTTCACTTCTTCGGGCATACTGCGGTTAAAAGAACGAAGGCCAGCTTCAATATGAACAACCGGTACATGAAGCTTGGATGCGGCAAGGGCGCCGGCAAGTGTTGAGTTGGTGTCGCCATACACCACCAGGGCATCAGGCTTCTCTTTCATGAGCACCTCTTCAATGCCTTCCATCATTTGGGCGGTTTGTTTACCATGCGTTCCCGAGCCCACGTTGAGATTTAGCTGGGGTTGCGGTATCTCCAGCTCATCGAAGAACACCTGCGACATATTATCGTCGTAATGCTGGCCCGTGTGCACGATCACTTCGGTGATGGTATCGCTGAACTTTTCACGGATGGCCCTGCTGAGGGCGGCGGCTTTGATGATCTGCGGCCGGGCGCCGATAATGGTAACGATCTTCATTGGCCCACGAAGTTACCATAACTATTTGTAATTCAATACAGGCATGGTCTTAGGCAAGACAAGGCCTTCGTCGGCAAAACTGAAATAGGCGGTGTTGGTGATAATAATGTGGTCGAACACCGGGATCTCCAACAGTTTGCCTGCCTCCATCAGCTTCCTGGTAAGGCTGATGTCCTCTACGCTGGGCCGCAGGTTACCTGAAGGGTGGTTATGGCACAGGATGATAAAAGAAGCCAGGTGATCGAGGGCCATTTTAAAAACGATCTTGGGGTCAACAAGTGTAGCGCCCACTCCTCCTTTGCTGATGACCGAATGCCTTATCAGTTTTTTTGCCCTGTTGAGGAGCAATACGTGGAATTCCTCGTGCGGCAGGTCAAGCAGGTGGGGCGCCATGAACACAAATGCTTCACGGGCTGTCATTATACTTTCGGCAACCCTCTCCCCTGTCTGGTTTCGGCGCCTGCCAAGTTCAAGTGCGGCCACAATGCTCAACGCTTTGGCTTCGCCTACACCACGGAACTTTTTCAGGTCGGTGACATTGAGCTTTGCCAGTTCGTTGAGGTTGTTGCCCGACGAAGAAAGGATACGGCGTGATAGCTCCACCGCCGTTTCATGCCTGCTGCCGGAACGGATAAGGATGGCCACGAGCTCGGCTTCACTAAGTGAATGGCGCCCCTGCTGCAATAGCTTCTCACGCGGACGGTCGTCGGCAGCCCATTCTTTTATTGTAATGCTGTTCGTTTCTTCCATGGGTCTTATAAAGCAAAAAGGGCTTCCCGGTGGGAAGCCCTTTTCATGGTATAATGTGAGATGAACTTAGTTCTTAAAGCTGTTCATTCTTTTTGCCAGCTCCGATTTAAGATTAGCCGATTTGTTCTTATGGAGAACATTCTTCTTCACAAGTTTATCGAGCATGGAAACTACCTTGGGGAAAAGCTCTGCGGCCTTCTTTTTATCGGTGGTCTCACGAAACTCCTTGATCGCGGTACGAGCGGTCTTTGCGTAATACTTGTTCCTTACCCTTTTCGCTTCGTTTGAACGGATGCGTTTTTCGGAGGATTTATGGTTTGCCATTTCTCTGGTTTTAAATTGGGATTGCAAAGATAGAAATCTTCCCGTAAATACAAAAAGTAACGCGAAAAATGCCTCTTTCATACCCGGAAACACCTTTTTTGGTGCAATTATATATCCATCAAAAATGTGCGTTAAACGACAAATTAAGCGGAATTATCTATGTATTTGAAGGGTTTTAAGTATCAAAAACGATGGCTTTTTATAGTGGAAGCCGGGCGGGCGCCCTAATTTATTAACTTTGGTAGCTTGCGCCGGAAACAGACCGGCAAGTACAGCGTACACGGCGTATGTCGCAACCCCACAAAAAACCTATCCTTTTCCCCTTTCTTTTCTGGGCGGCGTTGCTTTCCATATCTACTTCCTTTGCGCAACCTGCATGGACCTGGGCGCGTCATATCAACAGCAGCACGCCTGAATACATCACCGGCCTGGCAGCCGACAGTACTTCGGGATGCGTGATCGCCGTGGGAGTGTTCAATACCGACATCAGTACTTTTTACGGGAGTGATTTCAACGGTGCTAATGGCGGCGGCTTCGTGGCCAAGTACGACGCCGCGGGAAGTGTGCTGTGGGCTTTCAAGATCGGTAACAATCAGGATGATGCCTGTAATGGGGTAGCCGTTGATGCTACTGGAGATATTTACGTAACGGGTTACCTCGAGAACATCGCCGATGTGAAAGGAACTTCCGGAAGTTCTACCGTCTTGAGCTCGGTAGGCGGCCGCGATATGTTCATTGCCAAATACAATACTTCAGGACAATTGTTATGGGCAAGGAAGGGCGGCGGAAGCCAGGACGATGAAGGCCTTTCAATATGTGTGAACAATAAAAAAGTCTTCGTTTCCGGATATTATACCGGCAGCGCCACTATCGCCGGCACCGGTACTTCCGCAGGGGGCTCTTCCAACAATGCGTTCATAGCTTCTTACGATCTCACCGGAAACCCGCTTTGGCTTGCCGACGCGGGGAGCAGCAACAACAGCTACGCGCGCAGTGTGACCTGCGATACGTTGGGAGTATATCTCGCCGGCGACTTTACAGGATCCCCCCTTATAGTGTACGATTCTTCTTCCACTTCTGTTGGGTTTGTTGTCAACGCTAATCCTTTAGAGTGCGACGCCTTTGTGATCGCCCTTAGCCCTAACGGAGGTTTCAAATGGGCAAAATCTATTGGCAGCTTCAATAAAGATTATGGAAGGGGCATCGTAGAAAAAGGGACCAAAGTTTATCTCACCGGCAGCGTCAGTGCTTCGGCCAATTTTCCAGGCTACTGCTGCAACCCTATAGCTGTTGGCGCCAGCGGGCTGGAGCTTTTTGTCGCTGAACTTGACAAGGCCACTGGCAATACCAACTGGGTGAATGCTGAGCAAGGCAACTCCGATCAGCAGGGCATGAGCATCGACCTTAGCACCAATGGTGACCTGGTGATAGGTGGTTACTTCGACTCGGGGATCAGCTTCAACGGCGGCCCTACGTTTAGTGCTATTGGCAATGCCGATATTTTAGTAGCCTGCTATAAATCGAACGGCTCGATACAATGGGCCACCAGTGCCGGCTCCGGCGGCAAAGACATTGCTTATGCTCTTTCATGCGACCGAAAGAAGGATGAGATCTATGCCGGTGGTGAATATTCGGGCAACACCACATTCGGTGCCTTTACAGTTCCTGCAGGCGGACTTGCCAACCTGTTCATCGCCAAAACAGGCTGCGTACCTTTCTCCTCCAACAATATTTCTTCGTCGCAAACTATTTGCTCCTCACAGGTTCCGGCAACACTCAATGGCGCATTACCTTCGGGAGGAAGCTTACCTTATACCTACATTTGGGAGCAGAGCCCCAATAACACGGTATGGTCAGCCGCCACAGGCACCAATAATCTTCAGAACTATTCGCCGCCCGCGCTCTTCGCCAATACTTATTACCGCAGGGTGGTACTTTCAGGAGCCGGTTGCAGCGATTCATCCAACAGTGCCAGCGTACTGATCACTATTGACCAGCCGCCCACGGTTTCTGCGGCGGGAACTGACCAGGCCATTTGCTCCAACTCTTCTTCTTTCAACGGCAACACGCCGGGCACCGGTACCGGCACCTGGTCGCTCGTGTCGGGCACAGGAAGTATCGGTTCAGTAAATTCACCAACATCATCGGTTACCGGCCTGAGCGTAGGACAAAACATTTTTGTGTGGACGATCGCCAACGGCGCTTGTCCTTCGTCAACAGATACTGTGATCATTAAGGTGGATGCTTTCCCAAGTACTTCCGACGCCGGACCCAACCAGTACATTTGCAGCGCCAGCAGTGTGTTCGCCGGCAATACGCCCGGTACCGGCATCGGCACCTGGACCCTTATCGGAGGAACCGGCACCATCACTTCGGTAAACTCACCCAGTTCTTCGGTAACAGGCCTGAGCGCGGGCAACAATACTTTTTTATGGACCATCAGCAATGGCTCCTGCCCGCCTTCCATCGATACGGTGGTGATACGCCGCTATCTCCCTCCTACTTCTTCAAATGCCGGACCGGACCAGGCCATTTGTACCAACAGCTCGGCGTTTGCCGCCAATACCGCATCGGTAGGAACAGGGCTATGGACACTTCTATCGGGATCGGGTACCTTCGGCAACAGCCTCTCACCCACTTCTACGGTAAGCGGACTTAGCGTAGGACAAAATATTTTCATCTGGACGATCAGCAACGGAACTTGTCCGCCTTCCTCCGATACCATCACCATACAAGTAGATGCTTTCCCAAGCACCTCCAATGCGGGCAACAACCAGGTGATCTGTTCGAGCAGCAGTGTTTTCAGCGGCAATACACCTTCAATAGGTACCGGCACCTGGTCACTTGCGGCGGGCAGCGGCACGATCACCTCTGTCAACTCGCCTACCTCTTCCGTATCAGGACTGCTCACCGGCACCAACAAATTCGTTTGGACCATTACCAACGGCTCTTGTCCTCCTTCGCGGGATACTGTGAACATTAAAGTTGATTCGGTGCCCACTACTTCCAACGCGGGGCCCGACCAGAAAATATGCTCCAACGTTTCGGCCTTCGCCGGCAACATTGCTTTCGTGGGTACAGGAACCTGGACGCGCATCTTAGGATCAGGAACCATCAGCTCAGTTAATTCACCTACTTCTCCCATATCGGGACTTAGTGTTGGTGTGAATGTTTTTGTGTGGACGATCGTGAACGGTTCCTGCCCTCCCTCTCGCGACACGGTAATGATCACCGTTGACGCCTTACCCAGCGCCTCCAATGCCGGCGTTGACCAGGTGATCTGCTCGAGCGTAAGCGCCTTTGCGGGAAACAACCCCTCGGTTGGCACCGGTACCTGGACCCTTGTTTCAGGAACAGGCATCATCACTTCCGCTAACTCCCCCACCTCATCCGTTTCGGGTCTAAGTGTTGGCAACAACGTTTTTGCGTGGACGATCAATAATGGAACTTGTCCTTCATCCAAAGATACCATGACGATAAAGGTGGACGCCCAGCCTACCACCGCCAATGCGGGCATCGACCGGGTACTTTGTTCTAACGGTGATACGCTCAGCGGAAACATACCTCTTGTAGGAACCGGCTTATGGACACTTATAGCAGGTACCGGCACGATCAGCAATCCCACCCAGGCGAAGACAACGGTAACGGGCTTATCGGTTGGTAACAACCAGTTCATGTGGACCATTACCAACGGTTCCTGTCCGCCTTCGCGTGATACCGTTCGGATACAGGTGGACGCACTTCCTACCATTTCCAATGCCGGCACCGATAAGACCATTTGCGCAAGCTATGACACCCTTAGCGGGAACATTCCTTCCATTGGAACCGGGTACTGGACGCTCGCCAGCGGCAGCGGCACGATCGCGAATGCCAGCGCGGCAAAGACAGCGGTGACAGGACTGGGTACCGGCGTGAACCGTTTTGTATGGACCATCAGCAATGGCTCTTGCCCTTCGTCGAGAGATACGATGCAGATCATCGTTGACGCGTATCCGACCGCTTCTAACGCGGGCACCGACCAGGCCGTTTGTTCTTCCTCCAGTAATTTTATGGGCAATGTTCCATCGATCGGCAGTGGCCAGTGGATGCTTGTTTCAGGAACAGGAACGATCAGCAATCCCACCTCCGCCACTTCAGCAGTAAGTGGGCTTTCCATCGGTGTGAACAAGTTCATCTGGACGATCACCAACGGAACCTGTCCGCCTTCGGTTGATACTGTAAGCATACGGGTGGACCCAATGCCCTCAATAGCCAATGCGGGCAGCAACCAGATACTTTGTGTAGGAAGCACCACCACCATCTTCGGCAATGTTCCCCAAACCGGTACCGGCTTATGGACACTTGCGGGGGGGACCGGAACTATCAACTCACCCACTTCCAACGCCACGCAAATAAGCGGCCTTGGGATCGGGAACAACCTCTTTGTATGGACCATCACCAGCGGCTCCTGCCCTCCATCACGCGATACTGTTGTGATCCATGTGGATGATGTGCCCACCACTGCCGACGCTGGTTCCGACCAGGTGGTGTACAATATCTTCTGCACATTAGCCGCCAATACTCCCATCAACGGACAAGGCACCTGGACATCACAGGGAGGCACTGTGCTGTTTACCAACGACAATGATCCCGCCACAGGAGCCGTGGGACTTAAGCCTGGACCCAATGTGTTGAGGTGGACCATATCGAATGGGGTGTGCTCCGATTCCTATGACGAGGTAACGGTAACGCTGCGTGAACTAACTGTACCCAATGGCTTTTCTCCCAACAACGATGGGGTGAATGATTATTTTGCGATCACCGGCCTCAGCGAGTTCAGTTTCGTAAGGCTTAACGTGTTCAACCGCTGGGGCAACCAGGTGTATCGAAACAGTGATTATAAGAACAACTGGGACGGCCGCAGCACTGAGGGCAAGGAACTGACAGACGACACTTATTATTATATCCTGAACGTTTCGGAAGAGATATCATTCAAAGGATTCATCATACTTAAAAGAGAATGAAAAAGATAAGCCTTCTTCTTTGCCTCCTGGGCATGCAAGCAGTTCAGGCACAGCACAACGCCATGTACAGCCAGTACATGTTCAACGGGCTGCTGCTCAACCCCGCGGTGGCCGGCAGCAGCGATGTACTCAACATAACATTGTTGCACCGTAACCAGTGGAGCGGCTTTGAAGGCGCGCCACGTACCAGTTCGATCAGCGCCCACTCACCCTTGAAGAACAAAAAACTGAATTTTGGTTTTTCACTGCTCAACGACCGTTTCGGAATTACCAACCGCACGAAGTTCGACATTGCCTATGCCTATCGTATTATGCTTGGCAAAGGCTCTCTGTCATTCGGCGTACAGGGCGGGGTTAACATTGTTCGCTCCAATTGGAGCCAGGTGCAAACCACCACACCCGGTGACCAGGTGTTCATCACGCAGGACGAAGTATCATCTTCTCCAAGGGCGGGCGCAGGCCTTTATTACCGTTCCGAAAAATTCTACGCCGGGGCTTCTACCCCCACCATCTTCTCCACAGCAGCAGGAGGATTGCAGTACAAGCCCACCATGGTTACCGCCGGCTATGTGTTCAGTCTCCCTAACGAGATGAAACTAAAGCACAGCATGCTTCTCAAATACATTAAGAACGAGCCGATGGAGCTTGACCTTAACACCAATATCTATTACAAGTCGGCCGGGCTGGGCTTCTCCTATCGCACTAACGATGCCATGGTGTTCCTGCTCGAGTTCGGCATCAACGAACAGTTCCGTGCGGGTTATGCCTTTGATATGACCATTTCAAAGCTGGCAACCTATAACAAAGGTTCACACGAGGTAATGCTGCGCTACGAGTTCAGGTACGGAGTTACCGCTAAAGACCCCAGGTATTTCTAAGGAAGATATGCGAAGGAGCGTTCTCATTAGTTTCATTGGCTTTGCCTTTATTACACTGACCCCCGCGGCAGCGCAGCTGCCCGCGTATCCTGACACGGCCGACTGGAAGGTGTGGAAGCTGAACGTCAACTCCACCTTCAACGACTTCTCTCCTCTTCTCTATAAGAAAGGGATCATTTTTTGCTCTGACCGTGAGAACGATTTTGGGATCGTTCATTACGACCGCAGCACAAAAAAACAATTGCTTGATGTATATTATTCGGAGTTAAGCGACAGCTTCAAGCTTTCAACACCCGAAGGTATCTCGCGCCAGGTGAACACTCCTTTTCATGACGGCCCTGCCTGCTTTACTCCTGATGGCAACAGTATTTATTTTACCTCCAGCGGGCGTACCAAGCAAAAGAAGAACCTGATGATCTTTTTCTGCGAGTTGAAGAACGGCGAATGGACGGAGGCGCAGCCGCTAAGCCTTAACAAACCAAGTTACTCCATTGCCCACCCGGCATTTTCACCCGACGGACAAACGCTTTATTTCGTTTCTGACATGCCCGGCGGTGTGGGGGGAACCGACCTTTATCAGAGCCGTAAAACATCCGATGGCTGGGGGCCGCCACAGAACATGGGAGCTGAGATCAACACTTCCGGCAACGAGCGTTTTCCCTTCATGGACAAGAACGGCATCCTCTACTTCGCTTCCGATGGATGGGAAGGTGTTGGCAAGCTTGATATCTTTTCAGCCCGAAAACGCGGCAACAACTACGAGGTGCTTAACATGGGCTATCCCTTCAATACCCCTGCCGATGATTTCGGCTACACCTGCGACTCGCTTTCCACCAAAGGCTTCTTCTCTTCTAACAGGGGCGGCAAAGACGATAACGTGTATGGATACTACCGCATGCATCCGCGGTTCAATAATTGTGAGACGGTGAAAAAGAACAATTATTGTTTCACCTTTTACGAAGAGAACGCGATGATGGACAAGGACACCGCCGGCATGGTATACCAGTGGAACTTCGGCGACAGCACCACAGCACGCGGCATCCAAACCGACCATTGTTTCCGAAGGGCAGGCGATTATTTTGTGCAGCTCAATATCATCGACAGCCGCACAGGAATGCTTTTCTTCAATCAATCAAGTTACGACTTCAGCGTGCGCGACATACAGCAGCTTTACATCGATGTTCCCGACT
The DNA here is from genome assembly GCA_025451785.1 of Bacteroidia bacterium. Classification (GTDB taxonomy): domain Bacteria; phylum Bacteroidota; class Bacteroidia; order JANWJV01; family JANWJV01; genus JANWJV01. Next base: position 31,322 of record JANWJV010000052.1, read on the forward strand.
CGGTGCCCAGCAATAAGCCAGTACGCTTCGATGCTTCGCATTCATCGCTTCCGGGCTTTGATGTGCTGAAATATTACTGGTTATTCCCCGGCGCCGACTATCGAACGGGTAACCTGGCACAACTTTCGTTCCCGCAGACCGGAATGGTAACGGCAAACCTGGCAGTGATCGCCAGGAACAAAAAAACGGGAAGCATGCAGGAGTTCTGCGCCACAAAAACGATCCGTATTGTAAAGGAAGAGGAGCTGCTGGCAATGGTCAAACGTAACAGGCCTTATACCCCCAGCCGCGACAATTACAAGGTGGATACTGTGCTGAACATTACACCTACGCACGACAGCATTACCTATAAGGTACACCTCGGTTCCTCAAGAAAAAAGATCCCTGCCGATTCAAAGTTGTTCGAAGGGCTGGCCGATGTAAAGGAGATCAAGGACGGAGAAATATACCGTTACACTTCCGGGGAGACGAAAAAGCTCTTCGGTTCTCTGCCCTTTTATCGTGCTGCCCAGGAAAAAGGGTTCAAAGAAGCTACGGTGGTTGCTTTTGAGAACGACCGCCTTATCTCGCACCAGGATGGCGGACTTAAGGGAGTGATCGAAGTGGCCGGATCACCGTATGACCCTGCCGAAGCAGGAAAAGCCCTCGACACCAGCCGCGCCAGCGCTTACACTATACTTTTCAAGGTTAACCAGTTCACACTCGGCGAAAGGACCGGTGCCCTGCTCGATTCCATCTCGGCGGAGATAAAAGAAGATAAAAAATTGAAGATCGATATACTTGCCCATACCGATAACCGCGGCAATGCCGATTACAACCTCGACCTTTCCCGGAAGCGGGCCCTTTCGATCCGCACAGGCCTCATCAACCGTGGGGTGCCGGCCGCAAGGATCCGTGTGATCGCCCTGGGCGCCACCAAACCATTGACCGAAAACGAAACTGAAACAGGCCGGCAGTCGAACCGCCGCGCCGATATATTCATTCACCGCTGATATGACACAACTAAAGACATTTGCCGCATTGCTACTCTGCGCCGCAGCCCCGGCAGCAAGTTTTGCGCAACCCATCCCTTCACAGGATGAGAACATCCCTTACCTTGTGACATTCGGCAAGAACGCCGACAAGAAATGGGGCGACGACGATTTTGTTCAGGTATTCTTCTTTGCCGTTCCCGACTCAAGAAAAGATCCGGTGTACATCCGCGTTTATGACCCTGACGTAGGCGGCAAAGTGGATGAAGACCGCAGCGGCTTTAATACCAAGACCAAGTTTACGATCTATGGCGGCAAGGGCTGCCACTCCGATCCCGACGCGCGGAAGACAAGCCCCGAAGGTAATTTCAAGAGCGGTGTAATGCTGGCCACCAAAACCTATGGTGCAGATGCCAAAGTGGACGGACAATGGATCACCTTCGGACCCTTTAACCCGGTGGAAGGTGAACTGCAGCCCGAGTTCGGCGGCTATGTGTTCAAGATGGTGGTGGAAGGCCAGGAGGGCGACGACGGGAACCTTTACAAAGTATTCCTCTCCGGAAAATCGGAACAGAACATCAACATTGAAGGTGGCAACGGATTCACCTACGAATATTCTTTCCGGACCAACGAAAATGCAGGAACGCTTTGCCATCTTTACCCGTTTGTGGGAAAGAACGTGATATCGGTAAAGGTGAATACCTTCGACTACGACAAGGAAGGCATGATACGCATCATCTCTGTTTCGAAGAACGGTGAGCTCGCTGAAGTGTCGGACGATGGTAACTGGTCGGTAAGCACCCACAAGGTAACGGAGGCGGAGATCAATACTTCCCTCGACGTGCAAATGGTGAAGAAGAACGCTGTGAAGAACAACAACATTGTTATGTACATCACCAACCAATATGGTGTAGCCATGCCATTCTTTACGGTGCCTATAGGAGGCGCGCCTAAGTTCAAGAGCAGCATCAAGGTGAAACCAATGAACAAGACCGACTGATGAAGGGAAGGATCCTCCTGTTGCTCCTGTGCTGTTTCTCAGGGCTCAGCGCCCAAACGTACAACTTCAGGAATTTCAATGAAGATAACGGGCTTCCGCAGGGATATATCTATCATATCTCGCAGGACAAGAACGGTTTTCTTTACACCTCTACCGGTGAAGGGCTTGCCATTTATGGCGGAAAGAACTTCAGGACCCGCGGAAAGGACCAGGGCCTTGCCGAGAATTTCATCACCACCCATTATGTGGACTCGAAAGGCAACGTTTGGGCAGGGCATTACCAGGAAGGATTGTCCTTTTGTGCTGCCGGCGCACAATCCTTTGTTCCTGTAGAGAGCAAATCGATGAAGAATGTGCGGGTGAACTGCATTGCCGAAGGCCTCAATGGTACTATTTGGGTGGGCACCTTCGGCAAAGGTGTTTTCATCACCAAACCCGGCTCAGAAGTAAAAGAAGTTCCCGAAATAAAGACCGACAATGCCAACGCCATCCATATTGACCAGGATGGCAGCGTACTGGTGGCTACCAACGAAGGTGTTTTCATTTACCGCAAAGGCGACAACAGGTCAGCGTACGCGCTGGTACAGGAGCTCGACTCGCTGAGCGGAATGAAGACCGTTGATATACGCGCCAGCGCCGACAATTCGCTGATATGGCTGGCTACCTGCGGCAAAGGCATTGTTTCGATCAAACGTTCGGGCTCAGGATATTATGTGAACTCGGTGATACGCGAACAGCTAAGCATGAACGATTATGAGTTCAGGGCATTGTCCATGGACAAAAAGAACAACTTGTGGGTGGCTACTTTCGGAGAAGGGATCCGTAAGGTAGCGCTGGCTGATAATGAGGGATACAGCTATACTGTTTATCCTTACACCCAGAAGAACGGCCTCGTAAACGATTATATCCAAAGTATTTTTTGTGACCTGGAAAGCAATGTATGGATCGGCACTTACGGCAGTGGCCTGGTGCAGCTGGTGGACGAAAAGTTCACTTTTCTCAATCTTACCAGGGGAAGTGCTACGGTATATTCGGTAGTCACCGACAAACAAGGAAGGATATGGATAGGTACTGCTACAGGATTGCGCATGCTTGCCGAAGGCGGGCCGGAGAGCGGAGAGACCGACTATAGCGCCGCCGCTGGATTTGTGAACGATAAAGTGAATACACTCTACCTCGACCAGAAAGGGCTGCTATGGATCGGCACCGCAAGCAACGGACTTTTTACGCTTGACCTGGTTACCAAGAAGTTCACGGCGCTCAGCAATCGTTATTCCTTACTGAAGAAACACATTAATCACATCACTGGCAACAACCGCCAGTTGTTCATCAGTACCACCGAAGGGCTTTACATCTACGATATCGGCGAGGACAAGTTCAGCGAGCTGGGCACCCGGGATGGCCTGCTTCACAATAATATTTATCACGTGTATGCCGACCGGTCGGGAAAACTATGGATGGCATCGCACGGTTCAACATTCTATAGTTACTTCAATGGGAAGGTGACCTCCTATAAGGACATTCCCGAGTTGAAGTCATTCAACATAAACAGCGTTACCGAGGACCGTTCAGGCCGAATATGGTTTGTTACCGAAGGCGACGGCGTGTTCCGTTACGATGGTAGCATTTTTGAGAATTTTTCAGTGGCCAATGGCCTTGGCTCCAACTATTGTTATTCCATTTTATGCGACAAGGACAATACCATTTGGGTAGGCCACAAGAACGGGATCAGCCGTAAGACGGAGGCTTCGCAGCGTTTCAGCTTTTCGGGCAAGAACCAGGGCATCCTCTCGCCGGAACTTTCACTCAATGCCAACTGCATGGACCCCGCAGGAAATATATGGTTCGGAACATCGGAAGGCTTGATACGCTATGACAAAAGCAAGGACCGCATCAACTCGGTGGAACCTTCAACCCTGATCACTGGCATTACCATGAACGGCGCTTCGAGCAGGCTAACTGGCGACACGCTTCTCCCCTATCGTACCTATTCAGTGCGTTTTGATTTTATTGGTGTGTGTCTTACGGAGCCGGCTGGTGTTCGCTATCGTTATATCCTTGAAGGTTTCGAGACCGACTGGAATGAATCGGACGCTACCACAAACAGCGTAAGCTATCCGAAGCTCGAGGATGGCCGTTACACTTTTAAAGTGCTGGCACGCAATAACGATGGCGTATGGAACACACAGGCGGCCACCTATTCGTTCACCATCAGCAGGCCCATCTGGAAGAAATGGTGGTTCTTTTTGCTTGCCTTTGTGGGTACCGGTATGGTGGTGGTGTTCATTATCCGCTGGAGGACACAAAGCCTGGTGCGCCTCAGCATGCGCCTCGAGAAAATGGTGGATGAGAAGACGCTGCTTTTGAAAAAGGAAAAAGAGAACGTGGAGAAGATCAACACGGTAGTAGAAGAACAGAACCGCGACATTACCGACAGTATCAACTACGCGAAGAGGATCCAGGAGGCGATGCTTCCAACGCGAAATGATATTGTGGAGAAGATCAACGCCTTTATCCTTTACGAGCCCCGCGATATTGTAAGCGGCGACTTTTACTGGTATTCTGAGAGGAACAATTCGCTGATCATCGCTGCGGTTGATTGTACAGGCCACGGTGTGCCAGGCGCATTCATGTCGCTGATCGGTTCTACGCTTTTGAGCAAGATCGTGAACGACTATGAGCTCACCAGCCCCAGCGAGATCCTCACTTTCCTGAACAGGAACGTAACGGAGTCGCTGCACCAGAACACCGGCCATTATTCTACCAAGGATGGCATGGAGATGGCGCTGTGCTGCTTCCAGCTGAAAAAGAAAAAGATGTTATTTGCCGGTGCCGGCAGGCCTATGTGCCTCGTGCGCAAGGGCGAGCTGCTGGAGTACGGCGGCTCCGTATACTCCGTTGGCGGCGCGCAGGAGATCGACATGGTGAAATACGAAGAGAAAGAAATAGAGCTCCAGAAAGGAGATATGATCTACCTCTTTACCGACGGATATCCTGATCAGTTTGGAGGAGAAAAGAACAGGAAGTTTTCCAGCAAAAGACTGAAAGAGCTCTTTGTGAAGATCGCTCCCCTTGAAACGCCCGAACAGGAGAAAGAGCTCAAGAGGGCTTTCACTGATTGGAAGGGCGACACCATGCAGATAGACGACATCCTGGTAATGGGAATAAAAATTTAATTATCTTTAATCATCAAACGATCATGAACAAACTAATACTCGAAGAAACCTCGCAAAGCCCTCACGTTACCCTCGACGCGGAGAGCGGCGTTTTTAAGATCGACGGCAATTCATTTCCGAACAACTCCTTCCGTTTTTATCTGCCAGTGCTTGAATGGCTCGACGAATACGCCAAGCAGCCGAACAAGGAGACCCATTTCGTTTTCCAGATCTCTTACCAGAACTCTTCTTCACTGAAGATGTTCAACGAGATCCTCAAAAAGCTTGACGCCTTGCATAAGGCGGGCAACAAGGTGAGCGTTGACTGGATGTACCAGGAGAACGACGATGACCTTTTCCAGAAAGGAAAGGAGATCAAGGAGCTCTTCAGCATGCCCTTTGAGTGCAAGTCGTATGCCGACTGAACGAATCTCCATGTAAAAGAAAAGGGGCGGAAATTCCGCCCCTTTTCTTTTACAAATCTTCTTAATTAAATGGTCCAGGTGTTCTTACCGCGAAGCAGTGCGTCGAGGTCGGCGCCTTTGGCCATTGCCTCGTTCACCTGCGCGCTCAGCGCGTCTTCGTAAGTGAAACGGTCTTCGGTATAGAAAATACCGAAAGGCCTGGGCAGATGCCCTGGTTTATCAGCCTTATCGAAGAAACGAACGAGGATACTTGCCTTTACAGCGTCTGTTTCGTCGTGGATCCAAAGGTCGTTGGCAGAAGCGCCATTGGCCAGGTCAACGATCACGGGTTTGAAGCCATCGAGCTTAATGCCCTTGTCGGCATTCTCACCGAAGATGAGGGGCTTGCCCTGCTCTACGAAAAGTGTTTCCATTTTTTTGGACGACTTTTCGGTGAACACTTCAAATGCTCCGTCGTTAAATACGTTACAGTTCTGGTAGATCTCCACCAGTGCGGTACCGCGGTGCTTGTTGGCACGCATCAGTATCTCACGAAGGTGTTTGGGATCACGGTCCATCGAACGGGCGATGAAAGTACCATCAGCACCCAGCGCCAACGCAAGGGGGTTAAAAGGATGGTCAACAGAACCCATGGGCGTTGACTTGGTCACTTTTCCGAGAGGAGAAGCGGGAGAGTATTGTCCTTTGGTCAATCCGTAGATCTCGTTGTTGAACAGCAGTACTTTAATGTCGAAGTTCCTGCGGAGCAAGTGGATAAAGTGGTTGCCGCCGATGGAAAGACAGTCGCCATCGCCGGTCACCATCCAAACACTGAGCTCGGGACGCACCGCTTTGAGCCCGCTTGAAATAGCGGCAGCCCTGCCATGGATGCCGTGAAGGCCGAAGGTCTCCATGTAGTAAGGGAAGCGGGAAGAGCAGCCGATACCGGAAATAAAAACGATATCCTCTCTCTTTATGCCGATCTCCGGCATAACGCTTTGCACCTGTTTCAAAATGGAATAATCGCCGCATCCGGGGCACCAGCGTACGTCCTGGTCAGTAACGAATTCCTTCGCTGTCAGTTTCGCTTCCGGGTTAGTTGTTTCTGCGCTCATGGTCTTTCTTTATGAGGATTATTTTGCTAATTCTTTGATCTTGCTGATGATCTCTTCAGCGGTAAAAGGCATGCCCTGCACTTTGTTCAGTCGGATAGCATCGATCATAAAACGGTCGCGCACCACTGTGGCGAACTGTCCCATGTTCATTTCGGGGATCAGCACTTTATCGAAGTTCTTAAGGATCGCTCCCAGGTTCTTCGGCAGCGGGTTCATGTATTTTACATGCGCCTGCGACACGTCGATGCCGGCCGCGAGAGAATCACGAACGGCAGTCTTGATAGAACCGTAAGTAGAGCCCCATCCAAGCACCAGCAGTTTGCCTTTCTCTTTGCCCTGTTCCACTTTCACTTCAGGAATATAGTTAGCGATGCGGTCCACTTTCTCCTGACGCAGCTTCACCATGAACTCGTGGTTCTCGGGATCGTAGGAAATGTTACCGGTCTCGTTCTGTTTTTCGATGCCGCCGATGCGGTGCTCCAGGCCTTTGGTGCCGGGGATCGCCCAGGGGCGGGAGAGCTTCTCGTCGCGCTTGTAAGGCAGGAACTTTTCAGCACCTGCTTTCGCGAACTCCACCTTGATGGGTTTCAGGTCAGCAGCGTTCGGGAACCTCCAGGGTTCTGATCCGTTTGCGATATAACCATCGGTAAGTAAGAACACGGGGATCATGTGCTCCACCGCGATCCTGCAGGCTTCATATGCCATTGTAAAACAATCGGAAGGAGAATTAGCCGCCACCACTACAGCGGGACATTCACCGTTCCTTCCATAAAGAGCCTGGAACAGGTCGGCCTGTTCGGTCTTGGTAGGAAGACCGGTAGAAGGGCCGCCCCTTTGTACGTTAATGATCACCAGCGGAAGCTCCAGCATTACTGCAAGGCCGATGGCTTCGCCTTTGAGCGCGATGCCGGGACCCGATGAAGCCGTAATGCCCAGCGCGCCGCCAAAGGAAGCGCCAATGGCCGAGGTAATACCCGCGATCTCATCTTCCGCCTGGAAGGTCTTCACACCGAAGTTCTTGTACTTCGAAAGCTCGTGAAGGATATCAGACGCGGGAGTGATGGGATAGGTGCCGTAGAAAATTTTCAGGCCTGATTTATTCGCCGCAGCAATAAGGCCCAGCGCTGCCGCCTGGTTGCCCATGATATTGCGGTAAGTGCCTTTTTCCATCGGCGCCGACTTCACATTATAACGGGTCATAGGTGTTTCGGTAGTATCACCGAAAGAATAACCAGCCTTCAGGACTTTGGTATTCGCATCGATCAGTTCAGGTTTTTTCTTGAACTGTTCTTTCAGGAATTCAATGGTAAAGTTCAGGTCGCGGTTGTACATCCAGTAGATGAACCCAAGCACGAACATGTTCTTGGAACGGTCAATGTCCTTGGTGCCCATGCCCGAGTCAGCAAGACAAAGGCGGGTCAGTTTGGTAACATCCATGGTGATCACCCTGTAACCTTCCAACGAGCCGTCGGTAAGGGGATTAACACCTTTGGGATATTTCGCGAGGTCTAAGTTCTTGGGATCGAAACCATCGGAGTTAGCGATGATGGTTCCTGCTTTCTTAAGCGACTTCAGGTTCGCCTTAAGCGCGGCGGCGTTCATCACTACCAGCACGTCGCACACGTCGCCGGCTGTATATACATTCACACTTCCAAAGTGCAGCTGGAAGCCCGATACACCTGCCAGGGTTCCCTGGGGGGCACGGATCTCCGCCGGAAAGTTCGGGAAGGTACTGATGTCGTTCCCCAGCAGCGCTGCTGTATTGGTAAATTGCGAGCCGGTAAGCTGGATACCGTCGCCGGAGTCACCGGCAAACAGGATCACAACACTCTGCGCATCCTTTACCTCCGCGTTCTTCGCAGATTTCTTTTCAATTGTTTCCATCTGTGTTTTGTTTTATCCCTAAAATCAGGCAACGTGCAAAGCATCTTTCTTTGCGGTAAGCTGCTCCTTTGTCTCCACGTGAGCTTCGTCAGGAACGCAGCAATCAACGGGACAAACAGAGGCACACTGGGGTTCTTCGTGAAAGCCCACGCACTCCGTGCATTTATCAGTAACGATATAATAAAAATCATTGGATACGGCAGCTTGCGCTGCTTCAGCGTCCAGGGTCAGACCGGTGGCCGTTGTTACGGACCCTTTCAGTGAGGTCTTATCGGAAATTCTCCATTCAGCCCCTCCTTCATAGATAGCGCCATTGGGACATTCCGGCTCGCATGCACCACAGTTGATGCATTCTTCAGTGATCTTGATTGCCATAATGTGGGTTTTTAATTTTTAACGTTCAATAAAACTGGGCAATTATAAAAGAAAGAACCCAATATTACAAGAATATTGGCGGAGTAAAGTTAATATTTGTTTTTACAGGAGCATACAGATTATTTAATTATTTCTTATGTTTATCCGCTCAATAATTCTTCTCGAAAAATGGGTGCTGGTTCACTGATCATGCTTTTTATTTGCGGGGTCGCTTTTGCGGGCGGTGGCATCGCCCTTTCATGGGTCCTCGCCAAGTCATCACCCAACACCGCAAAAGGCGAAGCCTACGAGTGCGGAATACCCAGCACCGGCACCTCCTGGATACAGTTCAACGTAGGTTATTACCTCTTCGCCCTCATCTTTTTGGTGTTCGACGTGGAGCTGGTGTTTATGTACCCCTGGGCAGTGGTGGTAAAAGAAGTAGGAATGGTTGCCCTGGTCGAAATACTCATCTTCATGTTCATCCTCTTTATGGGGCTTGTTTACGCGTGGAAAAAAGGAGCACTCAAATGGATGTAAAGAACCCCAACGAGCTAAAGTCCCCCATCGAATTTCCGGGACAGGTACACGAAACCGCCGACGGCGGCATATTGGTGACCAAACTAGACGATGCCATCAACTGGGCCCGCGCCAATTCGCTGTGGCCCCTTGTGTTCGGCACCAGCTGCTGCGCTATCGAAATGATGTCGGCAGCCGACGCGAAATACGACTGGTCGCGTTTCGGTTTCGAAGTGGCCCGCGCCACACCGCGCCAGGCCGACCTGATCATTGTGGCCGGTACCATTGTAATGAAAATGGCGCCCGTACTGAAACGCCTCTACGACCAGATGCCTGAGCCAAAATATGTTATCGCGATGGGCGCCTGCACCATTTCTGGTGGGCCTTTCTTTTATAATACCTATTCAGTTGTAAAAGGCGTGGACCATGTGATCCCGGTGGATGTGTACATCCCTGGCTGTCCTCCCCGCCCCGAAGCACTGCTTCATGCCATGATAAGCCTGCAGGAAAAGATCAAGAACGAACCTTATTTCCGAAAGGCTAAGGAAGAGAAGAAATGACAAAGGAAGAGCTCAAACAAAGCCTTAGCACTCACCTACCCACCGCCACCTTCGACGAAGCAGGCGAGTTCCTCAATATTATAGTTACGCCCGCCGAACTGCTGCCCCTCATGAAGGACCTGCGCGGCAAAAGCGAATACAACTTTGATTATTTGTTCTGCCTTACCTGTGTCGACTGGAAGGATCATTTCATGATGGTGTACCACCTGATGTCGAAAGACCATAAACACGTACTGGTGGTAAAGGCAAAGATCACTGACCGCAACAAACCTGAAGTGGAAACGGTTTGCCACATATGGCGCACCGCCGAATTTCATGAACGCGAAGTGTTCGACCTTTTTGGTGTGACCTTTCTGAACCACCCCGACCTGCGCCGTTTGTTCCTTGAAGAAGGATGGCCCGGATGGCCCCTGAGAAAAGATTACGTAGACGAAAACATGATCGAGATATGAGCCTGCTGGGTGAAGATGTAATGACCGAGGATGGCGAGTTTGTCATCAACATGGGGCCCCAGCACCCTTCTACCCACGGCGTGCTTCACCTTAAAGTGTGGCTCGACGGGGAGATCATCAAAAAAGTGCAGCCGCACCTTGGCTATATCCATCGCTCCATCGAAAAGATGAGCGAGAACCTGAGCTACCGCAACTTCATTTTCGCCACCAGCCGTATGGACTACCTCTCGGCCCACATGAACAACGAAGCTTGCGCGCTCACAGTGGAGAAAGGTCTGGCGGTGGAAGTGCCCGCACGCGCCAAAGTGATCCGCACGCTCATGGCCGAACTTACACGCCTTTCCTCGCACCAATTGTGGTGGGGATGTACCGGTCTCGACCTCGGAGCGGTAACTCCTTTCTTTTATGCTTTCCGCGAACGCGAAGCCATTAACGGGATCATGGAAGAGACCTGCGGTGCAAGGCTTACACAAAATTATATGGTTCCCGGCGGCGTGATGTTCGACCTGCACCCCAATTTCCAGGCAAGGACCAAAGAAGTGATCAAGCAGATAAAAGATAAGTTTGATGAATACGATCAATTGCTTACCGGCAACGTGATCTTCGAACAGCGCACCAAAGGAGTAGGCTACATTTCAAAAGAAGACGCTGTTTCCTGGGGATGCACCGGCCCCATGGCCAGGGCCTCGGGCGTAAGCTGCGACATTCGCAAATTGTTCCCTTACAGCGCCTATGACCAGGTGAAGTTCGAGGAGATCCTCGACACCGGCGGCGATTGTTACGCGCGTTATATGGTGCGTATGGCCGAAATGAAACAAAGCGTTTCGATCATCGAACAACTGATCGATACTATTCCCGAAGGCGAGTTCCAGGCAAAGACCAAAGCAGTGATCAAACTTCCGAAAGGAGAGTTCTACCAGCGTGTGGAAACGGCCCGCGGCGAACTGGGCGTATATATTGTTAGCGACGGCGCTGCTTCTCCTTACCGTGTAAAATACCGTTCGCCCAATTTCAGCAACCTTTCAGCATTGCCGCACATGTCAAAAGGTGCCAAGATAGGCGACCTGGTGGCGATCATGGCGACCATCGACCTTGTTATTCCTGACGTAGACAGATAGCCCACTGAAACCGATACTTATATACAGCCTCGCAGGACTTTCCACCAGGATACACAACTGGCTTTACGCGCATGTTGGCGGCGGCTTCTGGCTCACCTTGGCTGAAATGGTGATCGTTGGGCTTTGCCTGCTCGGCTTCCTGGTGGTGCTCAGTTTCATTTTGGGATATATGGAACGGAAAGTAGCGGCCTTCATGCAGATCCGCCTCGGGCCCAACCGCGTAGGACCCAAAGGAACCTTGCAGATCATCGCTGATACCATCAAGCTATTGTTCAAGGAAGGCCTTACCCCCAAGGCTTCCGACAAATTCCTTTTCAACTTGGCACCTTTCATTATGGTGATCACTTCCATGCTGGTGGTAGCGCCCCTGGCCTTCGCGAAGAACTTCCAGATCTGGGACATTAATATTGGAGTGCTGTATGTGTCGGCCATTTCGTCGATGGCTGTGATAGGCATCCTTATGGCGGGCTGGTCGAGCTACAACAAATACTCGCTGCTGGGCGCCATGCGCAGCGGAGCGCAAATTGTGAGCTATGAACTTTCTATCGGACTTTCTCTTATCACCATTGTGATCCTCACCGGCAGCCTCAAACTTTCTGATATTGTAATGAGCCAGGCCGGCGGCTGGTGGATCTTCAAAGGACACATTCCTGCCATCATCGCCTTTGTGATCTTCATCGTGGCATCTACCGCCGAGATCAACCGCGCGCCTTTCGACCTCGCGGAAGCGGAATCGGAGCTTACCGCGGGCTTTCACACTGAATATTCAGGGATGAAGTTCGCGATGTTCCTGCTCTCCGAATACATCAACCTCTTTGTTGTATCGGCCGTTGCCGCTACTTTGTTCCTTGGCGGATGGATGCCGCTGCACATCGGCAGCCTGCATGGCTTCAACCACGTGATGGATTATATTCCATCTTCTGTTTGGTTCTTCGGCAAGACCTTCTTCGTAATATTCGTTATCATGTGGTTCCGTTGGACCTTCCCGCGTTTGCGTGTGGACCAGCTGCTGAACCTCGAATGGAAATACCTGCTGCCCATTAGTATGTTCAACTTACTGCTGATGACAGCGATCGCCATATTGGGATGGCATTTTTAATTTAAACTGAACGCATGTTCTTAAAAGAATATTTCAGTACGGTATTCAAGTCGATAGGCTCGCTGCTCAAGGGCATGCGCCTTACGGGATATTATTTCACCCATCCCAAAGAGATCGTTACCGAACAGTATCCCGACAACCGCGCGACCCTTAAGATGGCCGATCGTTTTCGCGGCGAAGTGATCATGCCGCACGACGAGCTCAACGAACATCGTTGCACCGGCTGCCAGGCCTGCGAGATCGCCTGCCCGAACGGCTCCATTAAGATCATCACCCAGCAAGAGTTGCAGCCTGACGGAAAAAAGAAAAAACGCATCGACACCTGGGTCTATCACCTCGACCTTTGTACCATGTGTAACCTCTGTATCGAGGCCTGCCCTACCACCGCTATCGTAATGGGTCAGAACTTTGAGCACAGTGTATTCGACAAGAAACAATTAAAAAAGATACTCAACAAACCCGGGTCTAAACTGAAGGACGGGGTTGAATAGTTTATGGGAGTCTCTGAACTAATATTTTACATCCTTGCCGCCACCATCATTGGAAACGCGGTGCTGGCGGTCACTTCACGGAAGATCTTCCGTTCGGCCATCTATCTCCTTTTCTCCCTCATCGGCATTGCCGGACTTTACTTTTATATGAACTACGAGTTCATAGCCGCCGTGCAGGTGGTGGTGTATGTAGGTGGTATTGTTGTACTTATCATCTTCTCCATCTTTCTTACCCATGAGGCCGGCAATGACATGAAAAAGCCTTCGCTCCTCCGCGCTATTCTCGCGGGACTCGCCTCGCTGGGCGCTATGGCCCTCGTGCTCTGGACATTGCAAATGGAATGCTTTATGCCTTCTGACGCCGCCGCGGTGGAGCCCAGCGTAAACAATATTGGCAGGCAAATGCTCAGCACAACAGAGCATGGTTACCTGCTGCCTTTCGAAGTGGTGAGCATACTGCTCCTTGCGGCCATGATCGGCTGTATCGTTATCGCAATTAAAACCAGGCAAAAGGCATGATCGGGCTCTCACATATGCTGATCATCAGCACCGCTCTCTTCTTCATAGGAGTGTACGGTTTCCTCACACGCCGCAACATGATCACCATGCTCATGGCGGTGGAGCTTATCCTGAACAGCGTTAACATCAACTTCATCGCCTTCAACAAATACCTCTATCCGGGAAAACTGGAAGGAGTGTTCTTTACAGTATTCATTATTACGATCGCTGCCGCAGAAGCGGCTGTGGCCATCGCTATCATCATTAACCTGTACCGTCACTATAAGTCGATAGACTCAGAGGACGCTGACACAATGAAATTTTAAAAAACTTGCCCGGACCACTCTATATAGCGCTCATCCCCCTTCTGCCGCTGATCACCTTCGCGATCATCTCGTTGGTGGGCAATCGCTATTTCCCTAAGTTCACAGGGATCCTGGGCACAACAAGCCTGGCCATCTCGGCTACTATTTCTCTTTTTACTGCCTGGCAATACTTCTTTGTAGAGGGCAGTGTAAACGGCGTTTACCAGCAGATCATCTCTTTTAAATACACCTGGCTGGAGTTCTCACCCAACGTATCCATCGACATGGGCGCATTGCTCGATCCTATCTCGGTGATGATGATCGTGGTAGTGACCTTTGTATCGCTCATGGTACACATCTACAGCCTTGGTTATATGAAAGGAGAAGAGCGTTTCTCTACCTATTATGCGTTCCTCTCGCTCTTTACTTTCTCCATGCTGGGACTGGTCCTCTCCTCCAACATCTTCCAGATCTATATCTTCTGGGAGTTGGTGGGTGTTTCTTCTTATCTCCTCATCGGATTTTATTTTGATAAACCCTCCGCTGTCGCGGCTTCTAAAAAAGCCTTCATCGTTACACGATTTGCCGACTTAGGCTTTCTTGTTGGGATCCTCTTACTCGCATTCCATGCAGAGACACTCGACTTTCAAACACTTATTCAACGCCTTAGCACACCCGGTGATTATTTGAACGGAATTATCTCCGCTTCTTTCCTCGGAGTATCTGCCCTTACCTGGGGATTGGTATTGGTATTCATCGGCGGTGCCGGCAAATCGGCCATGTTCCCGCTGCACGTTTGGCTGCCCGACGCGATGGAAGGTCCTACACCTGTTTCGGCATTGATCCACGCCGCGACGATGGTAGTGGCAGGCGTATTCCTGGTGGCGAGGCTCTTCCCCATCTTCGCGATGTCGTGCCCCGTGGCGCTTGATATTGTTGCCTGTGTTGGCGTCTTCTCCTCCCTCTTCGCGGCGATCATCGCCTGTACGCAAACAGATATCAAACGTGTGCTCGCCTATTCCACCATGTCGCAGATCGGGTATATGATGTTTGCGCTGGGTGTTTCAGAATATGGCGAGAACGGATTGGGCTATATGGCCTCCATGTTCCACCTTTTCACCCACGCCATGTTCAAGGCCCTTCTCTTCCTTGGCGCCGGCGCGGTGATCCACTACGTGCACAGCAACGAGATGAAGGATATGGGCGGCCTGCGCAAGTTTATGCCTATCACTCATATTACATTCTTAATTGCCTGTCTCGCTATCGCGGGCATTCCTCCTTTTGCTGGCTTCTTCAGTAAGGAAGAAATATTGACCGCCGCATTCCATTCCAACAAGCTCATCTTCGGATTGGCCGTTACCACTGCTGCCATCACGGCTTTTTATATGTTCCGCCTTTACTTCAGCATTTTCTGGAAGAGCGAACACCATCCCCATCATGGCGATGATCACCACGGCGAAGGACCCAAGACAATGTTGATCCCCCTGCTTGTGCTCGGGCTTCTTTCTATAGTTGCCGGCTTCGCTCCTTTCCATCACCTGGTTACTTCTGACGGACACCCTTTGCATACCGAGTTCCACCTGCTATTCGCTGCAGGACCCGTGCTGCTGGCGATCATCGCGATCATTGTAGCGATGGTGATGTATAAGAAAGAAAGCGCGTTGCCGGGCAAGATCTCTGAAGGATTGAAAAGCATTTACCAGGCGGCTTACCGGAAATTCTATATCGATGAGATCTATCTCTTCGTCACCAAAGGCATCATCTTTAATTTGATCGGGCGCCCTTCTGCCTGGATCGACAGAAATATTGTGGATGGCTTCATGAACATGATGGCCACCGTTACCGAGAATTTTTCAGATACCATCAAACCTATCCAGTCGGGCAAGCTGCAGCTTTACGCTGTTTGGTTCTTTGCCGGCTTGATGGGAATGGTGCTGCTGTTCATTTATTTGTGGGCTTAATTAGATGATGACCAACCTTACACTCCTGATACTCGTACCGCTGTTGGCAGCGGTGGCGGTAGCGTTTTGCCGCAACGGCGAGCAGGCGAAGTGGACGGCCTTCATCGGTTCGCTTTGTCAGCTGTTGCTCAGTGGCGCTATGGCCTTTGCCTATTTCGCGGAGAGGAAGGCTGGCAACACCGCGCAAATGCTTTTCACTGAAAGGCATTCCTGGTTCAGCTCGCTTAACATCGAATATTATGTTGGGGTCGACGGCATTTCCGTGGCGATGATCCTGCTTACGGCATTTGTAGTATTCACCGGTGTGCTCATCTCCTGGAACGTTCAAACACTTTCGCGTGAGTTCTTCTTCCTGCTTATGCTGCTTGGCGCCGGTGCGTATGGCTTCTTCATCTCCCTCGACCTCTTCACTCTCTTCTTCTTCCTCGAAGTAGCGGTGATCCCCAAGTTCCTGCTCATCGCTATTTGGGGCAGCGGCAAAAAAGAATACAGCGCCATGAAGCTGGTGCTTATGCTCATGGCCGGATCGGCACTGGTGCTCATCGGCATGCTGAGCCTTTATTATTATTCCGACGATGGTAACGGCAACCGTACTTTCGACATGCTCAAGCTCGCTTACCAGAACATTCCCCTGGAGGTACAGCTCTTCGCCTTCCCGCTAATGTTCACCGGCTTTGGCATTTTCACGGCCATGTTCCCCTTCCATACCTGGGCGCCCGACGGACACTCTTCGGCTCCCACCGCTGCCTCTATGTTCCTGGCAGGCATCTCCATGAAACTGGGAGGTTATGGCTGTTTGCGTGCCGCCACTTACTTAATGCCCGAAGCGGCGCAGGAATATTCATGGATCATCGTGCTGCTCGCCACCATCGCCATCATTTATGGTTCCTTCGCTACATTGATGCAGAAGGACCTTAAATACATCAACGCCTATTCTTCGGTGAGCCATTGCGGCTTTGTGCTCCTCGGCATCGGCATGTTGACCAAAACAGCCATCACCGGCGCGGTAATGCAAATGGTATCGCACGGTGTGATGACAGCCCTCTTCTTCGGTGCCATCGGGATGATCTATGAGCGGACACATACCAGACAGGTGGAACAATTGGGCGGACTGCTGAAAACAATTCCATTCCTTTCTACCGTATATATTATCGCAGGACTTTGTTCACTCGGACTTCCCGGCTTCAGCGGCTTTGTTGCCGAGATGACCGTGTTCATGGGATCATGGCAGCGACCCGATACATTCAATCGTATTTGTACCATATTGGCTTGTGCCTCCATTGTAGTAACAGCAGTTTATATCTTACGTGCGATCGGCCAGGCGGTAATGGGCCCTATTACTAACGAACATTACAGTCACCTGAAGGATGCCACCTGGAACGAACGACTGGCATCGGCAGCGCTCATACTGGCCATACTGGCCATCGGCCTGGCGCCTTTCTGGCTAAATAACCTTATCACTCCTGACGCGCAGATCATCATGGAAAACGTAGCAAGAGGAGGACTCATCGAATAATATGGGCAGCGAGGTATTCATATTGATGAAATCGGAATGGGCCTTGATGGGCATCATCTTCCTGTTGCTTTTCCTGAAAGTAACAGAGACGATCAAGGACAACACGGCGCTGTTCCGTCTCACCAATGTGTTGCTGCTCCTCAACTTCGTATTCGGATTTTTCTGCAACAGTAAAGGCGAGCTGTTCAGCGGCATGTATATCACCAACGATGTGCTGGTGTTGGAAAAGAACATCCTGAACTTCGGAACCCTGCTTATCTCACTGCTTTCCTGCGAATGGACCAAGACGCACAAGAACCTGGCAGAGTTCTATATCCTGCTTCTATCCACATTGCTCGGTATGTTCTATATGCTCTCCGCCAATCATTTCCTTATGTTCTATTTGGGATTGGAGCTCTCCACCATTCCCCTTGCGGCACTCGCCAACTTCGACCAGGACAAAGTAAAATCATCTGAAGCGGCCGTGAAGATGGCCCTCTCCTCCGCTTTCGCTTCAGGAGTAACTCTTTTTGGTATCTCAATGGTATACGGCTCCATGGGCACATTGAACTTCGCTGAAGTGCCTGAGCTCCTCAACTGGGGTCCGCTGCAGATCATGGCCTTCCTGTTCCTGTTCGCGGGTTTCGCTTTCAAACTCTCCGCTGTTCCCTTCCACCTTTGGACAGCCGACGTATACGAAGGTTCGCCGGTGCCTGTTACCGCGTATCTCTCGGTGATCAGTAAGGGGGCCATGGTGTTCGTGCTGCTCAACGTGCTTTACAACGTGTTCAGGGGTTATGAAGGCATTTGGTTCCAGGTACTGTTCATCACCATCATCGTAACGATCATCGTGGGTAACCTCTTCGCCCTGCGACAAGAGAACATCAAACGATTCCTTGCCTTCTCCTCTATTGCTCAAGTGGGTTATATCCTGCTCGGCATCTGTTCAGGCAATGCCGGTGGAGCTGCCGCTACTCTTTACTTTATCATCGTTTACATCTTCTCTAACCTGGGCGCCTTTACCGTGGTAGCCCTGGTATCGGCAAAAACAGGCAAGGAGAACATCAACGACTATCGCGGCTTCTACGCTTCCAATCCCGCCCTGGGATGGGTGATGGCCCTCTCCTTGTTCTCGCTCGCCGGTGTTCCTCCTACTGCCGGCTTCTTCGGCAAGATGTTCCTGGTAACGGCCGGCGCTTCAACGGGCAGCTATATCCTGGTGAGCATTGCCGCGCTCAACATGGTGGTGTCCCTCTATTATTACCTTCGTGTGGTAAAAGCGATGTTCGTAGAGAAAAGTGATGCGCCCATTGAAAAGCTCAGCTTCGGCATGGCTCCGAAAGTGGCGATGGCAATTTGCGTTATCGGCATTGTGACCATCGGCTTTGCCGGATGCCTTCTTGAATATATAACCAACCTCTTTCAATAACACATGGCACTTAACCCTAACCACGCATTCGAAGAACTGGAAGGAACCAAGTGCTCCATCGTGGAAAAGAACTGCAGCCCTGACCGCGTAAGTTTCTTAAAGACACTTCTGGAGTTCAATAAGTTCACCGTGGTGGTGGTAAAGAGCCCTCCCCCTAAAGTAGCAGCTGCCAAGCCGGTGACCAATCCCGACGGAACGGTTACAGAACCTCCGCCTCCACCTCCCGCTCCCGAAACATTCACCGTAGGTGTTACCGACCTTAGCTTCGATCCCATCACGGCGGTGTTCAACCGACAGCTGAAAACACCTCAAGGCGATCTCGTGACCTCCGCTTATTGGAAGGAGCGTGAAACCAAGGCCGACAACGAAGTTTGGTACTGGAAGAAGTAGCCCTTCCTTATTTCAATCCCTTTATTCCTTAATTTTGCATAGTGATCACTATGCTTAAAAAGCCAGCAAGATCAAGCTCTTTAAAGGCTCGTACCTATTCTTATGACGAGGTACTGGAGCATTGCATGCACTATTTCGCAGGCGATGAACTGGCGGCCACTACCTGGATGAACAAATACGCCATGAAGGACGAGAATGGTTATTTCTTTGAAAGAAGTCCGGATGAGATGCATGAGCGGATGGCGGGGGAATTTGCGAGAGCTGAATTCAAATACGCAAACAGGCAAAGGGCAAAAGGCAAGTATCTTTCTGAATATGGGAAGAAGCGAAAACCCCTCACCGAAAAAAATATCCTCAATTATTTCAAAGGCTTTCAATACCTGGTTCCCCAGGGCAGCGTAATGTCGGCGCTGGGAAATCCGCGTGTTGTTTCTTCCTTATCTAATTGTACAGTACTTCCTGAGGTGCACGATTCTTACGGCGGCATCTTTTTCACCGACCAGCAAATGGCGCAACTTTTCAAAAGGCGCTGCGGTGTTGGCGTGGATGTGTCATCTTTACGTCCGGCAAAAATGCCTGTATCGAACGCGGCAGTCACTACAGTAGGAACGGTGGCCTTTATGGAACGCTTCTCCAACACCACACGCGAAGTATCGCAGGACGGGCGGCGTGGCGCGCTCATGATCACGATGGACATCGCTCATCCTGATGTGGAGACCTTCATCACCGCCAAACAAGACCTCAAAAAAGTGACCGGGGCGAATATCTCCTTAAGGATCTCCAACGAATTCATGGCAGCAGTTGAGGCCGACGCCGATTTTACACTCCGCTTCCCTGTTGACGGGGCAGATCCTTTATGCACGCGCAAGGTGCGCGCAAAGCACCTCTGGAACCTGATCGTGAACTGCGCTCATCGAACGGCTGAACCCGGCATGATATTCTGGGACAGGCAGCACCGTTATTCCACTTCTTCGGTATACCCCCAATACCGGAACATTTCCACCAATCCTTGTTCCGAGATCGCCATGCAGGGCGGTGATTCCTGCCGGTTGATGGCGATCAATTTATTTTCACTTGTGCAATATCCCTTTACAGAGAAAGCAAAATTCAATTACAATAAATTAAAGGAGATCGCTTATGAGGGCATGCGCCTCATGGACGACCTGGTAGATCTGGAACTGGAGGCCATCCAAAGGATAATTAAAAAAATAAAACAAGACCCGGAGCCCGCGCACATCAAAGACGTAGAGCTCAGGACCTGGAAATTGCTATACGAATCAGGTAAGAAAGGCAGGCGTACAGGATTAGGATTTACTGCCCTTGCTGATACCATTGCCGCTATGGGCCTTGCCTTTGATTCGGAAGAAGCGCTGACGCTTGTCGAAAAGATCATGCAAGCAAAATGCGCTGCCGAGTTCGACAGCTCCATCGATATGGCCATTGAACGAGGCAAGTTCACCGGCTTTAACGCGAAAACGGAAAACACTTCGGAATTCGTGCAGATGATGATGAAAGAATTTCCGCAACAATACGCCCGTATGATGAAACATGGGCGTCGCAAT
Source organism: Bacteroidia bacterium (assembly GCA_025451785.1). Classification (GTDB taxonomy): domain Bacteria; phylum Bacteroidota; class Bacteroidia; order JANWJV01; family JANWJV01; genus JANWJV01. Next base: position 52,084 of record JANWJV010000052.1, read on the forward strand.
ATTTCCCTCAGCACGGTAGCTCCCACCGGTACCCTTAGCATCCTTACCCGTTCCTCGAGCGGCATTGAACCCGTGTTCATGCTCAGCTACAAGAGAAGGAGGCGCGTGGACCCCCGCGACAAGAACGCGAAGGTTGACTTTACTGATGCTCTCGGCGACCGCTGGCAGGAATTTACCGTTTATCATCCCAAACTCAGCCTTTGGATGGACATCAGCGGAAGGAAAGATCCGGATAAAAGCCCCTATCACAATTCCACCGCTCCAGAGATACAATGGAAAAAGCGAGTACAGATGCAGGCTGTAGTACAGAGATACACTACGCACTCCATTTCTTCTACTGTTAATCTTCCCGAGAACACTGAGCCCGCAAAGATCAGCGACATCTTTATTCAAGCATGGAAGAAAGGCCTGAAAGGCATTACCATTTACCGCGAAGGCTCCCGCAGCGGAGTTTTACTTCCACCCGACGAAGAGCCCTCACCCAATCGTACATCGTACATCGTACATCGTACATTGAAATGCGAGGTTTGTGGTGCCGAAAATGAAATGGTGAATGAAGAAGGCTGCTTCATCTGCAAAAGCTGCGGACAGAGCAAATGCTCATAGCTTGACCCTTCATTTCCCCCCTTTACCATCATTATTAGCGCGTTGACCGATTGAAAGCCTTATTAAGCGCGGCCCTTCCATAATTTTGACATTACACCAAGACCATGTATCATGTTACACAAAAACATATCCCTGGTGCTTGCGTTGTCACTAGCGCTCTGCACCTGCAAAAAGGAAACGAAGTTGGACCAAAAAGCAGGACCCTTCGACTTCCTGTCAGCCGAAAAATATCCGGCGCTTATCGTAGATATCCAATACATGAATGGTTTTCAGCCCGAAGCTGCCACCATTAGTCATCTGAAAGCTTTTCTTGAAGCGCGTTTGAATAAGCCTCAGGGGGTCTCTTTCTCCATCAGCGCCATTCCAGCGCAGGGAAAGGCGAGCTACAGCCTTGAAGATATAAAGGAGATGGAGAGCAAATACCGCATGCACCATACCGCGGGTGTTAACATTGTAGCCTTTTACCTGTTCCTCGATGGTGGATATACCTCTGACGGAGGCAGCTTAAAGACGCTCGGTGTTGCTTATGATAACACTTCCATGGCCATTTTCGAAAAGACGGTCGTGGATTATTCAGGCGGCCTTGGCGAACCTTCTCAGACGGTACTTGAGAGCACTGTGATGGAGCATGAGTTCGGGCACCTCCTTGGCCTGGTGAACTCCGGCACCGCGATGCGAAGCAGCCACGAGGGTTATACACACCACTGCGATGAAAGCAGCTGCCTTATGTTCCATACCGTTGAAACAACCGACGTTATTGCCAACCTTCTCAACGGTGTGCCGGAGCTTGAGCAGCAGTGCATCGACGACCTGCGCGGCAACGGCGGCAAGTAGTGTTCCCCCTTCCTTGTAAAGGAGGGGGCCAGGGGGTGGTTAAAATATTGTAACATTGCGGGTATGGGCCGCAAGATCTCCGCTGACCTGCATGCTTTGATACGCGCTATGAAAGGACCTGAGAAGCGTTACTTCCAGGTCTTTTCAAAGCGTCATGTTCTGAATGGCGAGAATAACTATGTGAACCTGTTCAAGGCCATCGGGCGCCAGGAGAATTACGATGAGCAAGCACTCCTGAAGAACAATCCCTGGCTGCGGCCTGAGTTCATCGCCGACCAAAAGAACAACCTGTACTGGCTTGTATTACGTTCGCTGGTAGTTTATTCAGGTACCAGCACCACCGACGCAAAGCTTAAATTCCTGATGAACAGTTTTGACACTCTTTTCAGCAAAGGGCTTTTCAGTCAATGCAAAAAGGTGATCGCTAAAATAAAGAAAGAGTCCTGGAGGCTCGAGCGGAACGCGTTGTATCTCGAAGGGCTGGAGCGCGAAAAAAAGCTGGAGTTCTCTACCTTTCACCTCAAGGGATCGCCGGCTGCCATTCGGCGTATTAACGAAGAAACAGAGAAAGCGCTGCAGCGCATCCGTACCGACCTGGGATACAGCGAGCTCTCGGAGCGTATGTTCTTTATCCTGGCCTCTGAAACATTTGTGAGGAGCGAAAAGAACAAAAAACTAAGCAGGGAGATCATCGGCCACCGGTTAATGAAACGCGCACCGAAAGGCATTTCCATCCTGTCCTTGTTCAACTATCACCGCACGCATTCGCTTTATAGCTATAGTCATTCCGATCACAAAGGTTTTTACAAGCACTGCAAGGCCATTGTGGGATTGATCGAAGAACATGATTACCTGTTTGCCGATTCTCCTAAGGCTTATATCGTTGCACTACAGAACCTGCTCATTGCCTTGAAGAACCTGGAAAAATACAAGGAGCTCTTCCAGGAGCTTCCCAAGCTGAAACAGTACGGTGGCGGATCAGCCGAAACAATGGCGCAGGTATTCTTTATCGCTAACGACATTGAGCTTACCTTATATATCGATACAGGGCAATTTGAAAAAGGTGCCAGCATGGCCCCCGGCATCAGCAAGGGCATCGAGAAGTTCAAGCAATTTATTTCCCCGCGACACGAATTGCTATTCTACTTCAACCTCGGTTATTGTTTCGCCGGGGCCGGTCAGCCTCATATTGCTTTGCGCTGGATGAATAAAGTGTACGACCACCCGCAAGGCCCCCAGGCCATGCCACTGGTGCATGACCTTTCGAGGGTGATCGCGCTGCTGCTGCACTATGAGCTCCACCATTTCGACCTTCTAGACTACCGTATCCGTACGGTGGCCAGGACCTTCGGAAGAAAGAACGCGCTTTACACCCTGGAAAGCACCCTGCTCGACTTCCTTTCCCGTGCCATTGTTACTCCCCGCGATAAAGAGTTGAAACAGCTTAAGCAGGAGTTGTACGATAAGATCCGCAAGCTTCACGATGACCCTGGGACAAGGATCGGCTTCGCCACCTTCGATTTCCTGAGCTGGGCCGAGAGCCAGCTCACGGGAAAAAGCATGGCTGAGCTCCATCGCAAACGAGCAAAGTAATGATTGTCACATCCTATTTACTATATGTATAATATTAATTTACTATAAATAAATGGCTTATTTATTGCTTTTATATATTATATAACTTACTATTTATAATATAAATTGACCCAACTCAGGGCTTGGCGGCGGTCTACATTTGCCTCATAAACCAACCCCAATGAGAACAATCTACACCCGCATCTTTATTATCCTTGGCATCCTCAGCACTCCTCCCGCTAAAGCACAGATCACCCCTCCTTCCTGGATCAATGCCATCGCAGCCGGGGGCGGGCAATTTGAGAACGGCGGCGGCATCAGGGCTGGTAACAACAATAAGATCTATGTTGGCGGCCGTTATGCCAATACCATCAGCCTCAGCGGCCTCAATCCTGGTGCATCGGGTGGAGCCACTTCCGACTTTTCCGCTCAGCTGAGCAATAATCTCAGCGGCGCCGGCAACTGGGCTACACGCGTGCAAGTTTCGGGTGGCTATGATTATGTGTTCGGCTATAACATTGACGTTAACAATAATACCTATACAGTTGGTACCGTGAACAGCGGCCAATCCTTTTATGTATCAAAGACCAATTCCCTGGGTGTTCTCCAGTGGAATCTCAAGCCAGGCAGCAGCTGCGGTGCAAACGGGGTTTGCGCTGATGCAGCCGGCAACGTTTACGTAGCGGGCGGCCACGGCACTACCGTGAACCTGGGCACCGGCAACCTCACGTATGCAGGCGGCGGAAGTGATTTCTTCCTTGTTAAATACTCAAGCGCGGGCGTACCCATATGGTCAGTACGCGGAGGTGGCGTTGGTTACGATGCCGCCAGGGCTTGTGTACTCGACATGCAAGGAAATATATGGGTATGCGGCGGTTATACAGGCACACCTACTTTTGGCTCTTTCACGCTTCCCGCTTCTGGAAGTTACTCCAACTTATTTGTAGCTCAATTCAATCCTACCACCGGCGCTTGTATGGCAGCTTATTCAGCAACCAACGCGGGGATCATCGCCAACGGATGGTACGAAGAGAACGACCTCGTGATCGACTCCTGCAACAATATATATGTTACAGGCCACTTCCAGGGCACTGCTACCTGGGGCAGCTTCACGAAGAACAGCGCAGGCAGCGACGACTTTTTTGTTGCCAAGCTCAAACCCACAGGTCAGTGGCAGTGGGTACAAACCGGCGGAGGCACAGGCCCCGACCAGGGACAAGGTGTAGTGATCGACAAGAACTGGGATGTTTGCGTGAGCGGCTACTTCAGGGGAACCGCCAGTTTCTCAGGCACTAACATCACCGCCAATGGTCCCCAGGATGCTTTCGTTGCCAAATACGCCAGCGGCAATGGCGCGCTCATGTGCGTGCAGAAAGGTGGCGGCGCTGCTTATGAAGATTCCTACGGCGGACTTACCGTTGACAACAACCGCCAGGTCTATCTTACCGGCGGTTATTCCCAAGGCACTTCTTCCTTTGGCATGAGCAACCTGCCTGTGGATTACTATGGGGATATTTACGTTGCGAAGCTCGACTCCACACCGAGCTATAAAATTGTTCCCCAGGCTGCCGCTACGTATTGTGCCGGACAGTGCTACACCCTTCCCCTCAGCATTTTCGGAACCTTCAACGGGGGCAACATATTTACTGTTGAGTTGAGCGATGCCAACGGCAGCTTTGCCAGTGGCACCGCAACCATTGGCACACTTAACGGCACCAGCTCAGGCACCGTGAACATATGCATCCCCGCTAACGCCACTGCCGGAAGCAATTACTTAATCCGCGTTACCTCTACCAATCCTGTGTACTGCAGCGCGGTGAAATGCACACCCCTCACCATCAGCGGAGCACCCACACTTACGCTCAGCTCCGGCGCGACCATTTGCAATGGCAGCAACACCACACTTTCCGTTTCAGGTGCCAACACCTATTCCTGGTCGCCCGCTACGGGTTTGAGCTCCACCACAGGCTCATCCGTAACAGCAAATCCTTCCACCTCTACTACCTATATTGTTACAGGAACTAACTCTGGCGGATGCAACAGCACCGCTTCGGTAAGCGTTACCGTAAACCCCCAACCCACAGCGGTGATCACTGGCAACATCAATATTTGTCCTGGTACCTCTACCACCCTCAGTGTTTCCGGAAGCTACACGTACAGCTGGAGCACTGGTTCTACCAATACTTCCATCACCGTAAACCCTACCGCCACCACTACTTACAGCGTGAGCTATACCAATGGAAACTGCACCAATACTTCTACCGTGCTGGTAACCGTGAGCAACATCAGCAATGCCAGCATTTTCTCCGTTAACCAGGTGGGATGCTTCGGTTCGGCCAATGGCAGCGCCAGCGTTTCAATGACAGGTGGTACCAATCCGTATACCTATGCATGGAACAACGGCCAAACCAATTCAACTGCTACCGGGCTGGGTGCCGGTGTTTATACTGTGACCGTGACCGATAACGGAGGCTGCAGCGCCACACAAACAGTGACCATCACACAACCCGCTCAGTTGGCAGCGGCAGCGGCAGTTGGCAGTAATGTATCCTGTAACGGCGGCAATAACGGTTCCGCAAGCGTAAACGGATCCGGCGGCAGCGGTTCTTATACTTACAGTTGGTCAAATGGAGCCACCACTTCATCCATCATCAATCTTACATCAAACATCTATTCAGTAACAATTACCGATGCAAACGGCTGTACTGCCACTGCAACTGCCACTGTTACCCAACCCACCGCTCTCACGCTCGCTCTCAACGCTGTTTCCGCTCCGTGCTCTGTAAACGGCGGCACCGCCAGCTCAACCGTTACTGGCGGCACCGGTTCCTACACCTATTCCTGGAGCAACGGCCAGAACACCGCTTCCGCTAACAATCTTGCTGGCGGTACTTATACGCTTACGGTTACCGATGCCAAGGGTTGTACAAAAGCCCAAATGGTAACCGTAGCAACCGTGGTGCAGCTTACCGCTACCACTTCTTCAACACCTACCGGTTGTGCGACGAATAACGGAACGGCCACGGTAAACCCCAATGGTGGAACAGGGCCTTACACTTATTCCTGGAGCAACGGCCAGGGAATGCAAACGGCCAACATGCTTGGCATGGGCTCTTACTCCGTTCTTGTTACCGATTCAAAAGGATGCACGTACAACACCTCCATCACCGTTGGCCAAACGGGCGGTCCAACTGCCAATGCGGGCATGGGGGCAACGATCACGCAAGGCAACTCTATCCTGCTTAACGGCAATGGCGGCGGAACTTATTCCTGGAGCCCTGCCAACGGACTGAGCTGCGCCAACTGCCAGAACCCCACCGCGAGACCGACGGTAACGACCACTTATAAATTAACCGTTACGGATGTCAACGGCTGTACATCCACCGATGAGGTCACCGTATTGGTTGACGTCCTCTGCGGCACGAATGTGCTCAGCACCCTGCTGCCCAATGCCTTCTCACCCAACCGCGACGGCCGCAACGACCACCTCTGCGTTCCCGAAAACCTCTGTGTTACCAGTTTCGATCTTAAGATCTACGACCGCTGGGGCGAGAAAGTGTTTGAAACCAACTCCATCATGAACTGCTGGGACGGGGAATACAAAGGACAAGCTCTTAACACTGCAGTTTTTGTTTACTACTATCAAGCAACATTGGCGAATGGCGAAACGTTCACACAAAAAGGCAATATCAGCCTCATCAGGTAAAAAAGGAAAACATGAAAAAGACACTCCTCACATCAGCGATCTGCATCACGGTGATCTGCTCGTACTGCCAGGACATCCATTTTTCGCAGTACAACTATTCAGCCCTCACACTCAACCCGGCGCTTACGGCAGCGTACAAGGACCTGCAGGCGACACTGCAGTACAAAGACCAGTGGCATAACCTGAACGGTTACCGCACCATGGCCGCCACCTTCGAGATGAAGGCCGACCAGCGCCGCTGGATCGAACATGCCACCATGTCGAGGACCTACAAAAAGAAAATGATGAAGGGCATGGCCTTCGGCCTGCAACTCTTCTCCGACAAGGCGGGCGACGGCGCGCTGAAACAAACCCAGCTGAACATGAGCATGGCCTACCATGCGCACATCAGCGAAGGAAACACCTTTTCCGCAGCGCTTATCGGGGGTGTGGTACAGCACAGCATCACGAGTATGGAGAACCTGCGCTGGAACAGCCAGTACTACGGAGGTCTTTACGACCCATCCATGCCTTCAGAAGATTTCTCCAATCGTTCTTTCACCAACCCCGATTTCGGCATGGGCATCCTCTGGAGCCACGGCGAGCCCAACAGGTACCTCACGGCCAATGACCAGAAACATTTCAACCTGGGTGTTTCCATCGCGCACCTTAACCGCCCGAAATATTCTTTCATCAGCGAAACGGAGCGCCTCAACATGAAAATGACCATGCATGGGAATACGATGTACGGCATCGCCAACTCTCCTCTCAGCACTGGTTTTTCCTTCTTCTACACAAAGCAGGGAAAAACGGATGAGCTTACCCTCGGCGGGCAAATGAAATACAAGTTCAAAGAAGAATCGCAGTATACGGGCTTCGTAAAAGGAGCGTCGCTCTCACTTGGCTGCTATTATAGAAACAAGGACGCGGTGATCCCCTATCTACTGATAGAGATGGATGCCTATGCCATCGGGCTGAGCTATGACAGCAATATCTCAGGGTTAAAAACGGCTACGACCGGTCGGGGTGGGTTTGAAGTGACCTTGAGGTTAATGAACCTCAGTCCCTTCTTGTACCAGACTAACTCTAAAATTTAACCATTCGGGTAACGGCATTTATTTCACCCGCCTCAATACGGATGAAATAAGTACCTGCCGGTAGATCGCTGACGTCGAGCGCAAGTACTTGCCCGCCTTCGTACAACCTTCCCTCGTTACGCACGATACACAGCTTGCCGCTAAGGTCATAAACACTGAGCTTAACGTCTGAAGCCTTATCGAGGTGGAAGCTTATTTTTACATGACCAGCCGAAGGATTGGGAAATACACTGAGCTTATCTGCGGCAGACTTCGCCTTATCAACAATGCCTGTAGGAGGTGTATAATACTGGTCGCAGCAAAAAACCCCGCGGCCATGCGTGCCGATATAGATGCGTCCTGAATTGGATACCGGCTTCCATACTTTTCCTGAATCGATCATCTGCCAGGGCTCGAGGCGCTGCTGGCGGATGGAGAACACAGGGACGTTCGCCAATCCATTGCCGGTCTCTTTCGTCCACACAATGCTATTAGGGTTTTGTGTGATGTCCTCGGTCTTATAAACCCCCCACTCAGTTCCAACAAGTACTCTCTTAGGATTGCTTTTCTCTATAAGTACGCTGTAAGCCGGAACTCCGGGAAGTTTGGCGGTGGTAACACCTTGTTTACTAAGGAAGTTAGGCGTAGCGCCCAACGCGTTGTTCGAATAATATACATAATCGGTATACCCGTAATTGGCAATACTCACCGCTACATTGTTCGCGTCGGCAGGATCAACCGAAATGCCCGTAACATAACGTCCGCCGCCAAAGGTCTTTATCGTAGCCTGCTGAACAATGCAGGAAGTATTGAGCGTTACATTGTCGCCGATGTCGCCGGTAACTGAATCAACAATAGCGGCCAGGTTGCTGAGGCGATACAAATATCCATTCGATGTTCCCACAAACAATACATCTCCATCGGCCGACCAGGCAAATGACTCCACCTCGCCTGAAATGGTGCGGCCTACTTTAGAACTTCCTGCAATGCGGAACCACTCGGGCGTAACAGTAAAGTCGATGGCTTGCTTGGTAAGCCATATGCCGTTGTTGCTGCTGAAACCCACCACGATCTTCGACTGTATGATGTCCTGCACCTTGATCTGCTGCCCTTGTGTAAGCGCTACAGGCGTTTGATATCCGAAATACTGTTTATCGGTGTTGCTCAACACACCAACAATGGAGTTAGCGGCATAGTTCTTATCGGCTGTATACAAAACAGAGTCCGGACTATTGGTAGCGTTAGCGCTTTCGTAGAGCGCAATGGGTGTTACAAAAGAAGCAAAGCCCGATCCTCCATAGCCCGTCATCTTGGTGATCTTGGAAGAGAAAAACCCTGAAGAGGTTCCGCCGTGGTTCGATGAGCGGGAGATCTTACCATAATATACCGAGGTAAAAAGGGCGTCGGGATTGATCTGCGATATCTCCGTATCAGCGCCGTCGCCGCCGCCAATGCGCACTGCCCACATCTGGTTGCTGCCGTTCGGATAGCCGGTCACGAACTGTGTTCCGTTGTCCTGTGTTCCCAGTGTAACACCATTGCCAAGCGGCGAAGTGTTGGCGTGCTCAAAGGCCATGGAATAACATTGGGTCACATTGTAGTTATCGTTCATCATGGCATAAGTGGGCTGGGCAGCATTCATATTCAATGAACGCGAAACACCGCCATCACCTGCGATATAACAAGTGCCCGGTGTGTTCCTATCAAACAACACCACGTGCTTATCAGAATGTACATAGTAAGGACTGGTAGTGCTTCCTTCAGTGGCTATCTGCGACCATTGTCCCAGGCCATAAGAAGTGGGCGTGTTCTGTTTCCAGCTCCACAGCTCCACTCCGCCCAGCACAATATGTGTTTTATCAAAAGCATCAACGCCAAGTGCATTGTCATAATCGCCCTGGCCATTGGAACCGAACGGAGCAAAGAAAGTACTGCCTCCGGGGCCGATCAACTTCCAGCTGAGGCCTTTGTCAACGCTTTGCCAAACTCCGTGAAGGAAACCACCGGAGGTGGTAGTGGCATAAACGAAATTCGGATCGCTGGGTGAAAGCGCCAGTTCGATCCTCCCTGTATTGTTATTTGGAAGCATGGTGCCTCCCGTAGAAATACTAACGAAGGTGGCAGAGTCGCCGGTGAGCGACTTATAACATTTAGCACCTACCGCAACAAACACAACACCATCAGGAGTTACTTCAATATCACTGGTACTTTGAGTGCTGGGATTGCCGTTGATAAAACGGATCGGGTGCATCCAGGTGATGCCCCCATTGAGTGTCATGCGCAAACCATAGTTAGTGGCAGCGTAGATCTTATTTGGATTATTGGGATCGAAGCCAATGCTGTTAATGCCGGCCCAGGCAGCGCTGGGCGCCAGGGCTGCAGGAATGGTAGAAGGGATCACATTAAAAGTATTGCCGCCGTCGGTCGACTTCCACATTCCTCCGCCCATCATACCGCCAGCTCCAAAGCCGTAGTTCCCGTAAAGGCCTTCGCCGGTACCGAAATAGA
>JANWJV010000053.1 GCA_025451785.1 Bacteroidia bacterium
ACAGAAAGTCTCTTAGCAGGCGCACAACACAAAAAAATAACCCTGAGGAATTACCCCCAGGGTCTATACTTTATTCGTTTGCGGTTAGAGGACGCTGTTTACGTTAGACGTTTCACGTTAGACGTTGGACGTTAAACGTGAGACATGAAACGTTACTCCGCGTTCTCCCCTAAATATTTTCCTTTTCCGTCGAAGGTGTGTATCTTGTCTTTAACGGTGCACTCATAGGTCACAACACCTTTAGCATCGGTGATCCTTACCGCTTTAGTGATCTTGGCGCTTTTGCCGAAGTTCTTTTTCACATAAGGCCCGGCCTTCTCAGGAAGTTCGCTGATCTTGATCTCGGTACGGGTCTCGGCAAGGTTGCCGGCACCGTCAAACACCACAGCGGTCTTGTATTTGTTCTGCTCAAAAGAAGCAACATAGGTGTCTTTTTCCTCTTTCCATACCGCGATGTCTTTCGCGGAAGGATACAGAGAAGCAAATTTAGTTTTGATGGCAGCGGGCACATTAGCAGCCTGTGCCGGCGCGGCAGCAGCCGCTTTGGTATCCGTCTTTGCGTCGGTCTTTTTATCGTCTTTCTGCGCGAAAGTAAAGCTTACCGCAAGTGCCAGTACGGAGGAGAGGATCGTTTTTTTCATCACCTGAAAATTTAGTTTTCGTAAAGGTACAATTTAAAATGAAATAATATTTCTATGATTGCCAATTATATAGTTTGTCATCCTGAGCGAGTTCCGGCTTCGCCGGGACGAGACGAAGGATGTTAAATTCTGTTAAATCTGCCCCCGTCCTATATATTTTGTAATTTTAACATACTCAAACAAGACCAAAACATGAAACACTTCTCTCTGCTTGCAGCCACACTTTTGCCGGCACTTGCCATTGCCCAGCCCAAAGAAAACGTTCCCGGAAACACCGCCACAGGCATACAGTATCCCAAGACCAAGAAGGTGGACCACGTGGATGATTATTTCGGCACCAAAGTAGCCGACCCCTACCGCTGGCTGGAGAATGACACCGCGGCTGATGTGAAGGCCTGGGTGGAAGAGCAGAACAAGGTCACCTATTCCTACCTTAACGCCATTCCTTATAAAGAGAAGCTGAGGGCCCGTATCACTGAGATCATTAACTACGAAAAGTATTCTTCCCCTTTCCGCATCGGTGAATACTATTTCTTCTCCAAGAACAACGGCCTGCAGAACCAAAGTGTTTATTATTACCAGAAAGGTCTCGAAGGAAAACCCGAAGTATTCCTCGATCCCAACACCATGTCGGGCGATGGCACGGCGGCAGTGGGCCTGAACGGGCATTCGAATGATAATAAATACATCGCCTACAGCGTGAACCAAAGTGGTTCCGACTGGGAGACCATGTATGTAATGGACATCGCATCGCACAAACAATTACCCGACAAACTGGAGTGGGTAAAATTTTCGGGCGCTGCCTGGCAGGGAAATGGTTTTTACTACAGCCGCTACGATGCGCCCATTAAGGGAAAAGAATTCTCTAACAAGAACGAGTTTCACAAAGTATACTACCATAAATTGGGGGATGCCCAGGAAAAGGACCAGCTTATTTACGAGGACAAACAAAACCCTTTGCGCTATTTCAGCGCTTCGCTTACCGAAGATGAGCGCTTCCTTATATTGGGTGTATCAGGCGGCACCAGCGGATCGGAGCTTTGGTACAAGGACCTGAAAGCCGGCGACAAGGAGTTCAAGGCGCTTTTCAGGGGTTTCAAGCATGAGTACGATGTAATTGACAACGTAGGCGACAAATTATTGGTACTTACCAACGACGGAGCGTTAAACTACCAGGTGGTTCTGGTTGACCCCAAGAACCCCGGCTCAGAGAATTGGAAAAAAGTAGTGCCCGAAAAAACGGAGTTACTCCAGGGTGCTACCAGCGCCGGCGGACATATGTTCATCACTTATCTTAAAGATGCCAGCTCTCGTGTGATCCAATTCTCGTTCGATGGCAAACAGGAAAGAGAGATCCAACTGCCCACCATTGGTACCGCGGTTGGTTTTGGCGGAAAAAGGGATGACAAGTCCATCTTCTATACCTTTACCTCTTACCTCTACCCTCCTACCATTTATAAATTTGATATCGCGGGCGGCACTTCCGAAGTGTTCCGCAAGCCCGATGTGAAGTTCAACTTCAGCGATTACGAAACCAAGCAGGTGTTCTTTACCAGCAAAGACGGCACCAAGGTGCCCATGTCGCTTGTTTATAAGAAAGGCATTAAGATGGACGGAAGCAACCCAACCTACCTATATGGTTACGGAGGTTTCAACATCAACATTACTGCTTCCTTTTCAGCCAGCAGGCTTGCTTTGCTAGAGAACGGAGGCATTTATGCCGAGGCCAACCTTCGCGGCGGAAGAGAATACGGCGAAAGCTGGCACATGAACGGTATGCTGCTCAAAAAGCAAAATGTATTTGATGATTTCATTTCCGCGGCCGAATATCTTATCAAAGAAAAATACACCAGTCCCGCCAAGCTGGCCATCTCAGGCCGCTCTAACGGCGGACTGCTGGTAGGCGCCTGCATGACCCAGCGCCCCGACCTTTATAAGGTAGCATTCCCCGCGGTAGGTGTTATGGACATGCTCCGTTACCACAAGTTCACCGTAGGCTGGGGGTGGGCTGTTGAATACGGAAGTTCTGACAGCCTCAGGCATTTCAAGAACCTTTATGCCTACTCTCCCCTGCATAATCTTAAGGAAGGCACCGCATACCCCGCAACATTGGTTAGCACCGCCGATCATGATGACCGCGTAGTTCCCGCGCACTCTTTTAAGTTTGCTGCCACCCTCCAGGAAAAGCATAAAGGTGCCAATCCTGTTCTTATAAGGATCAGCACCAAATCAGGGCATGGCGCGGGTAAACCCACCGCAAAGGTGATCGAAGAAACAGCTGAGGACTATGCGTTCATGTTCTATAATATGGGACACAAGCTTATCTATTAACGATCTACGAATTAATTTCAAAGGGCCCTTTAGAACGGGGCCCTTTGTTTTTTTATTGAGTGATGATTATCACAACATTTTATGATGAGGGTCATTCCAAACCACCCTTCACCCACCCTATTTTTGTATCCTGAATTTTTCCCTCCAAAACCTTCCCGCTAAAAATTAACGATGGTTCAATTGCGTTCAAGCTATTTCCTTTATGTCAGTTTCCCTGCTCCTTCCTCAAAGATCGTCTTCATTCAAAGAGCTTATGGACTCTCTTAAAGAGATATTCAGCGGCACCGACCATCGTTCTCTTCAGCCTGGCAGCAGGCCTGTGATAAAGAAGATCAACGAGGGTCAGCTTTTTCACACACTTGATATCCGGGATGAAAAGCACCCTGGCAAATTGCTTTGGCCGGGTAATGCCAGCCATCTACAGGTTTGGGTAAAAGTGGGTGGCGCTCCCGACGCTGATCCCGGCGAATACCGCTTTGCCGATGATTTTAAAACCCTGAAGGCCCGCCTGCATTTTGTGCCGGCTGACCAGGGCAAAACTGTTCACTACCTTCTTCGCTGGGTGAACAGCTCCAATATAGCGGGGCCATGGAGTAAAGTGTATAGTGCAGTGATACGATAAAGCATATTCCCGAGCTCTCTGAAGGAGTCGTGGGTGTTTCTCCTGAGGTAGGCCTGCCCGCACCAGGCTATTGAGCAAGGGATATGCCATAGAAGCCTCCCCCGTAAAACGGGGAGGCTTCCCATTTTTATAAAGGCAGGATCATTTCTCAGCAGGAGGAGCCTTCTTCACCCTTCTCAGGTCAAGAAGGTTCATGGGATTTGGCGAAAGACCATCCACATTCTTATGGATCAATCGAACCACCTGGTCATAGTAGAGAGGAATAATAGGTGCTTCGTCCATTATCAATTGGTCCATTTGTTCGTAATAGGAATGTCTCAGCGAGTCGTTCCTTTCTTCCCTCGACCTTTCATACAACACATCGAACTGCTTGTTGTTGTAATGCGTATAGTTGAACCCGGCCGGAGAAAAATTCTTGCTATAGAACAATGAAAGGAAGTTTTCGGCGTCAGGATAATCTCCAACCCATGACTTACGGAAGAAGTCGAACTTACCACAGGCAACGTTCTCCGATATCACTGCCGACTTTTCAATACTGATCTTCACCTTTATGTTCACTTCAGCAAGCTGCGCCTGCATGAACTCACAGAGGTCGTTATACTGCTCCGTGGTATACAGTGTGATCACAGGCAATCCTTTGCCTTCGGGATAACCAGCAAGGAACAACAGCTCCTTCACTTTGTCAGGATCGTAGGTATAGCCCTTGATCTTTTTTGTATCGAACATCGGCAGCCCGGGAGGCACAAAACCTGATGTTGCGGCCGTGCCGAGGCCATTGCGCAGGTACTTCACCATCTTCACACGGTCGAACCCGTAATTGATCGCCTGGCGGATCTCCTTCTTACGCAAGGGGCCTTCCTTTACATGCCGGTAGCTTTCGTCGATAAGAATGCCGAGATAGTCGGTCTTCAGGAATGGCATTGACTGCATATTGAATCTACCCTTATAACGTTCGCTTATCTCACCATTCTTGTTCAGCACCTCGTCTTTGTTGATAGCGTCCATCCCTGAAACCATATCCAGGTTTCCTTTGATGAACTCGAGGAAAGCTGTTTCCTTGTCCTTGATGAAAGTGACCGATATCGCATCAAGGTGCGGCAGTTGCTCATTGCCTTCCATCTCAAAATAATCGGGGTTTTTAACAAACACCAGCTTCGAACCTTCCTCCCAATACTTGAACATGAAAGGGCCAGTACCTACAGGATGACGCCGGAAGTCATCGCCGTAATGCTCCACCACTTCTTCAGGAACCACTGAAAAATATTTCATGGTAAGAATACCGAGGAAAGGTTTGAATGGTTGCACAAGGTAGATCACGAAGGTACTGTCGTTGGGTGCCTCAAATCCTTTGTAGCCGCTGCGGTCGCCTCGATCGATATTGGTCATGAGCGTGGTGGCGCTCGATATCTTCGCGTCGAAAAGACGAAAGAAGCTATGAAGAAAATCTTCGGCGATCACCTTCCTGCCTTTGCCCCCGGTGAACACTTCGTTATCATGGAACTTTACATCGGTTCGCAAATGAAATGTATATACCATGCCATCCTCGCTTATCTCCCAGCTCCTCGCTATGCAAGGCTTTACGTTCAGCTGGTCGTCCATCTGCACCAGGCCGTTGAACAGCTGGTTCACCGCCCAAATATTCTCAAAACTTCGCGCCGCGGCCGGATCCAATGAGCTGATGCCCGACATTTCATTGTACCTGAACACTGTCCTCTTGTCAGTATCTGCCTTCGGAGCCGGTGAAGTGCAGCTAAAGAAAAGAGCGAGAATAAATAGGGGTATTATAACGGATCGCTTCATTCGATGGTTTTGATAGAGAAGTTTAGAAATGTAAGTTTATCAAAACTCCATTCGCGTAAAGGAAGGGGAAAGCCGTAATTATAAACAGCTTTATTAACACCCTTCGGCTTCGCTCAGGATGACGAGCGGCAGATCGGTCACAACAGGTATTCCGAATTAGTACTTCTCTCTAAAGCGGCTGAACACCGCAAGCGCCATGAGGCACAACACAAAACCACAAAGGCCATTCAGGCGAAGGCCATAGTCGTTGCCAGGGTCTTTTCCATAAAGGGTTAGCATGGCAAACAGGGCGATGCCGAGCGTTTGCCCCAGCTTCACCGCAAAATATTTCACCGCGAAAAAGAGGCCTTCCTTGTTCTCGCCTGTTGCCTCGCCGTCCTGTTCGGCGATCTCCGCAAGGATCGCGGGTGGCAGAATACCGAGGGCAGCGGTAGGAATTGCGGCAAGGCATACCAGCAGGTACATCTGTACCGGGGCCTCCATAGGGAACTTGCCCAGGTAATAGATGCACAGGAATACTGTGGCGAGTACACTGAAGGAGAACATTACCAATGGCTTCTTTCCCCATTTGTTTGCCAACAGATTAACGAGTGGGTAGAACAATAGTGAAACGCCCACCATGGTACCCATCAGCAGCACGCCTTCTGATTCGGGCATACCACAAAGCACTGTGACAAAGTACAACAGGCCGCTGGTAATGATGTAGAGGGCCATATAATAGGAAAAATCAGCAGCGATGTAATACACAAAGTTCTTGTTGCGAAACGCTTGTTTAAGCGCCGGCATAAGCGAAAGTGTTACCGGTTTCGCGCTGCAATATTTCCGTTCATCTATAGCAAAAACAGGAACGGCCATAAACAGGGCGCCCAGCACGCTCAATCCCCAAATAGAATATTGTACGGCCATAAGGCGTTCGCCAGGACATATGTTGCTCTCCACAAGGTCGGCGATGTTATTGGTGGAAGATGAAACAATGATACCAAGCACAAAACCCACCTGCTGGTAAGTGGAGAATCTCACCTTGTCGGCAGCGGTATGCGCCATCTCGGGCATGAGCGCGTTATAGGGAATAATATAGGTGGTTGCCGAAACGAAGAACAGCACCAGTGTTAAACCCAGCCACCAGGCATTGCTGCTACTTTCTGATTGTGTGAGCGGAAAGAAAACGAGCCCGCAAAACACCATGGCCGGAATGATGCTCCAGGCCATAAAGGGGATCCTCCTTCCGCGCGCGGAAGTGCTGCGGTCGCTCTGCTGACCGATGAACGGATCGTACAGGGCATCCACAAGGCGGCCGGAAGCGGTGATAATGGCCAGAAGGTTAAATACTCCCAGGATAGTAGCCTGTGAGAGCAGGTTTCCCCAGCCTGCACCTGCGGGCGGCAGGTAAAAGTAAGGCAGCAGCACCCCGATGATGTTCACCATGATGCTCCAGCCCATCATGCCGCTGGCATACGCTATCTGCTTCTTTAAAGGAAGAACCTGTACCGACATGTTTATCAAAAGTAGCATCAATTCGGCAATGTCCAAACCGCCATGACACATTGAAGCACAGGCCTTTCCGGATTTTTTCTGAAAGTTGCGCCCGATTGAAAAAATTATCTATTTTTGCTTGCATCTAAACCAAACATCCAGATGAAAAGAAACTTTCTTAAGGCAGGCGTTCTAGCCCTTTCGGTGACAGTGATCAGCTGCGGAGGCGAAAAGGGAACCGATGAGACCATCCACAATGATTCGCTCACGACGGAGGATACCACCACGAAGACCACCACGTCAGATATTTCTTACCAGATACCTTCACCCGACGACATGTTCTCGCTTGTGAAGCAGGCCAGTATCAAGGGAAAGAACACCAGTATGCTGAACCCTACCGCCAACGCGAAGAACTACGTTGACAATAAGATGAAGGCGCTCAACTTTGGCATTTACTCTACCGACCTGCTCTATTGCAGCAGCTTCGATTTCGGATCGGAGGCGCTGAAGTATTTCGTTACCGTTAAGAAGCTCGGTGATGATATCGGCATCTCTACTGCCATTAAGGAAAGTACCGCCAAGAGGATCGAGGACAACATTGGCAACAACGATTCGCTGCGCGCTATCTCTAACGACCTTTACGCCTCTTCGTTCCAGACGCTCGAAGGCAATGACCGCGGCTCTACCCTTTCGCTGGTGATCGCCGGCGGATGGATCGAGAGCCTTTACATTGTTACCAATATGGTACCGAAATACGCGAAGGGCGACGCGGCCGTTGAGCGTGTTGCGGAACAAAAATACGCGCTTGACAACCTGCTCGACTATATGAAGAAGTACGAGTCGGATGCCAACGTAGCCGGAGCTATTACCAGCATCAGCGAACTGAAAGCCATCTTCGACAAGATAGAAGAACAAGCGGCAGGAACCTCCGGAATGACCGAAGGTAAAGGGAAAATGAAGGTTTTGGGCGGTGGCACAAAACTTGTAATCACCGAAGATCAGTACAAAGGCATTGTTGAGAAGACAGCTGCTATCCGCAAATCATTCACTGAAGCAAAGTAAACAACCCATTTAAATCGACCACGAGATGAAAAAGAAACTCTTCCTAGGCCTCTGCCTCTTTGTAACGGCAGCGTCGGCTATCGCACAAAGCCCCTGCGGCGATTTCCATAAGAGAAAATGCCCCCGTTCAGAAGACGATAAGTTTGTTTACGATGCGCAGTCGAAGAGCGGCCTCTTCGGCTCAGGCCAAACTTCCGACCTACGTATGATCATTTATAAGGGTCTTGATTACCGCATCTCGATCTGCGCCGACGACCTTTTTGGAAAGGACGTGAAGTTCAAGATCAAGGATGCCAAGACCGGCGAAGTGATGTACGATAACACTACCGACAAAATGGTACAGGAAGTGGAGTTTTCATCAGAGAACACCCGCAGCATCCTTATCCAGGTTACTGTTCCTGAAGTATCGATGGCCGGCAAAGACAACAAAGGAAAGAAACCGAAAGACGCAAAAGGCGACAAGGACAAGAAGCCCGCTCCTTCGAGCGAAAAGCTTGCTGCTGCTGACGGCGCCTGTGTAGGCATGCTTGTGGAACACAAGATGAGCGACAAGACAGGTTTCCAATAAGCGAGAAATATTCTACGAGAGATCCCTCCCGGTTAAACCGAGGGGGATTTTTTGTTAGTATCCCACCAGTCGCTGTAGTGCCGCCTCAAAGCGCGACTTCGCAAGGAAGGAGGCTTCCAGGTCGGCATTCATCGGCACGGGAGTATCGAGGCTGGCACAGCGGATCAGTGGCGCGTCAAGGTGTTCAAAACAGTTCTCAGCTATAAGCGCCGCTACCTCCGCCCCTGCTCCCGCGGTAAGCGTGCCTTCGTACAAAACAATAACTCTCCCTGTCTTTTTCACCGAAGCAAAAATGGCATCCGTATCGAGAGGAAGAAGTGTCCTCAGGTCGAGCAGGTCGGCCTTGATGCCGGTATTCTTTTGCAGTACTTCCAGCGCCCAGTGAACGCCGAGGCCATAGGTAATGATGGTAGCATCGGTGCCTTCTTTCACAAGCGCGGCCTTGCCAATGGGCAAAGTATAATAACCTTCAGGAACGTCCTGTGTAACGCTTCGGTATAACGCTTTATGTTCAAAGAACATTACGGGGTTAGTATCTTCGAACGACGCAAGCAGAAGTCCTTTCGCGTCAAAGGGAAATGCGGGATACACCACTTTCAACCCGGGAGTATTCATGAACCAGGCCTCGTTGCTTTGTGAGTGGAAGGGCCCGGCGGCCACACCAGCGCCGGTGGGCATTCGCACCACTACATCGGCGGCTTGTCCCCAGCGGTAATGAGATTTGGCGAGGTTGTTTACGATCTGCGTCATGCCTTCGGAAACGAAATCGGCAAATTGCATTTCCATCATTGCCTTCATGCCCTGTATGGAAAGTCCGAACGCGGTGCCGAGTATCGCCGATTCACACAGCGGGGTATTTCGCACACGCGCGGTGCCGAACTTTTCGGTAAAGCCTTCAGTGATCTTGAACACCCCTCCGTATTCCGCTATGTCCTGACCCATGAGTACCAGGCCCTCATGTTTCTCCATCGCCTGGCGAAGTCCGCTTGAGATGGCATCGATAAAGCGCATGTTCTTCTTACTGCCCGAAGGAGCAATGATCTTGCCTTCAGAAGGCGCATAAACATCATTGAGCTCCACTGCGGCATCTTCCGCAGGAAGGCTCTCCGCGAAAGTGATCTCCAGGCCTTTCTCTATCTCCGCCGTGATCTCCCTCCTGAAACCTTCGATCATCTTTTCGTCCAGCACCCCTTCCTCCACCAGGTATTTTTCATAGGTAAGCAGCGGGTCTTTCTTCGCCCATTGCTCCATCAGTTCTTTAGGAACATACTTGGTTCCGGAAGCCTCTTCATGGCCGCGCATACGGAATGTTACAAGCTCCAGAATGACGGGAGCAGGTTTTTTTCGCATAGAAGCAGCGATCCTTCTGACAGCATCGTACACTTCCAAAACATTGTTGCCATCCACCTGTACCGCCTCCATGCCATAACCAATTCCTTTATCGATGAACTGCTTGCAGCGGAACTGTTCGTTACTGGGGGTAGAAAGACCATAACCGTTGTTCTCAATAGCGAAGATGACAGGCAGGCCCCACACGGCCGCCACATTAAGGCTTTCGTGAAAGTCGCCTTCGCTGGCCCCGCCGTCGCCGGTATAAACGAGGGTCACCTTTTCCTTTTTCTTCAAACGATCGGCAAGCGCTATCCCATCGGCCACTCCCATTTGGGGGCCCAGGTGCGAGATCATGCCTACAATATGGTAGTCTTTTGTTCCGAAATGAAAACTGCGATCGCGACCCCTGGTAAAGCCGCCGGGCTTACCCTGGAACTGCGAAAATAGCCTGTTGAGCGGTATGCCGCGCGAGGTGAATACTCCCAGGTTACGGTGCATCGGCAGGATGAACTCATCCTTTTCAAGGGCCATAGCTGCTCCTACTGAACCTGCTTCCTGCCCTATTCCCGAGAACCATTTTGCGATGCGCCCCTGCCGGAGCAGCACCAGCATCTTTTCTTCCACCATGCGTGGCTTCAGCAAACCCTTGTAAAGGTCGATAAGGGTATTATCGCGGTGGTTTTGCCGGTTGAAGCGTACGGGGCTTTCTGAACTGATCATTCTCGGAAGAAGAAAGAATACAGGCAAAATTAGTAAATTGCGCCAGCTAAGGCATCCTAATGAAAACCTTTGAATATATCCTGGTAGCTGTTATCGTTAGCTCAGCAGCGGTTTATCTCGCCTGGCGGGTTTACCGAAGCTTCAGGGAGGAGTCGTGCACGAAAGGATGCGCGGGTGCTTGCGGGAACCTTGAGAAGGTAAGGGCCGGGAACGAAAGTACCGGTTCCGGGAAATAAAAAACCCTCTGGCTTAGCCGAGAGGGTCTCTTTTGCATAGCAGAAAAATTACTTTTTCTTACCGCCTTTTGACGCTTCAGCAGCAGCGATAGAATCAGCTTTTGCTTTTTCAGCAAGAGCAGCAGCTTCTACCTTTGCGATAGAGTCAGCCATAGCTTGCTGTTTAGCAGCCTCCACAGCAGCAGCTTCTTCAGCAGCTTTCGCGATAGAGTCATTTTTTGCTTTTTCTTTCGCAGCGATTTCTTCTGCGCTAGGTCCGCAAGCATAGAATGAGAACATTCCAGCTACAGCGACCAACATAAGTAGTTTTTTCATTGTCGTTTTTTGTCGTTTTGTTAAAAAAGTTCGGCAAATGTATATTTAATTTTTTAAATAAAGCAAGTTTAAAATAAAAAAAGCCTGAAAATCAGGCTTTTTTCTACGAAAATGAGGGTTTTTACTGTTTGGTAGCCCCTGACCTTCCGCCGGGAGCAGTCACCGTTTTGGGAACTACTACCTTGGGCTTTCCGCCTCCGCTGGGCTTTTTGCTCTTAGCAGCCTCTTCAGCAGCAGCGATAGAGTCAGCCTTTGCTTTTTCAGCAAGAGCAGCAGCTTCTACCTTAGCGATAGAATCAGCCATAGCCTGCTGTTTTGCAGCTTCAACGGCAGCAGCTTCCTCTGCAGCTTTTGCTATAGAGTCATTCTTTGCCTTTTCCTTTGCGGCAATCTCTTCCGCGCTGGGTCCGCAAGCATAGAATGAGAACATTCCTGCTACTGCGATCAATGTGAAAAACTTTTTCATTTTTTTATAAGTTGTTTTGGTTAACCGGACGCAAAATTAGGCTTTTTTTTGTTAACTCAAAATTCCCTTTTTAAAATAAAAACTTATATTTGCATGGTTTTTGAAACCTCAGCCGAAAACAACATTACAAACCAATACAAACACAAATCTCCATGAAAAAGAAATCCTTAATTCTTGCGGGCCTTATCCTTACCGCCGGCAGCCTGTTCTTGAGCAGCTGTAAAAAAGAGGACACCACTGCCCCCGTGCTTACCCTTACCGGCGGCGACGTTACCATCGACCTGATGGATCCCTTTAATGAGCCTGGTTTTACCGCTTCTGACGACGAAGACGGCGACCTCAGCGCTTCTGTTACTGTTAGCGGCTCTGTTAGCAATGCTGACGTAGCTCAAACTGTACTTACCTATACCGTATCTGACGCAGCTGGCAATAGCTCAACTGCTACCCGTACTGTAACCGTAAGGAGCAATAAGCTCGCAGGTACTTACAACGTATCAAGCGCCGTAACCGGCAAATACGCAGGAACTTATAACTTCTCCGTAACGGTTACTCAAAGCTCTACCGCTTACAACAAGGTCCTGATCGCCAACTTCGGCGGACTTGGCACCGCGGTGATCGTTAACGCTACCGTTAGCGGCAAAAACATCAGCATCGCTTCTCAGCAGCCCACCGGCATGCAAGACCCCGGCACTATCGCTGGTCAGACGGCAGGTGCAGGAGTTATTTCCGGCATCAACATCGTGGACAACAAATACACGATCGTTTACCAGTCAAGCGGCAGCGACTCCTGCGTGGACACCTACTCGAACCACCAGTAATTGTTGAACAAATAAAAAACCCTCTCGGTAAAACCGGGAGGGTTTTTTATTTTTACACCCTGACGTGAATACCCATTTCCAGCATCTACGGTCTTGCCTGCTGCGCCTGCTGCTAATCACACTGCTTTTCAGTGTATGCCGCCTGCTGTTCTTCCTGTTTAATCAGGGCTATTTCTCAGGCATACCTTTTACCGAGCTTCTTTCCCTCTTTTTCTGGGGCATCAAGTTCGACCTCAGCACCCTTATGGTGCTTAACCTGCCTTTCATTGTCCTCTCGCTCTTTCCGGGACACTGGCGTGAACAAAAAGCGGCAAAGAGCATCCTTCGCTGGCTCTTCTACATCCCGAATGCCGTTGGCCTCCTTGCCAACTGTATCGACCTGGTGTATTTCCGCTTTGTGCTCAAACGAACTACCGCCGACATCTTTTCTTTCATCAGCACAGGCGATGACTTCACACGCCTGCTGCCCCTGTTCATTAAAGATTACTGGTACCTGTTTCCAATTTTCATTCTCCTGCTTTGGCTGATGGTGCGGTATTACAGGAAAACTGACCCCGCAAAGGTTTCGGCAACAGTAGAAGAGCGCCGCGTTTATTTCCTCAGAGAGACCACCATATTCCTGCTTTCGATGGCGATGTTCACAATTATTTATCGTGGAGGCTTTCAGCTAAAACCTATACACATCATCACAGCCGGGCAATACACTTCGGCACGTAATATTCCCCTTCTGATAAATACTCCGTTCTCTATCATGAAGACCTGGGGACAAGAGAGCATTAAGGAGCTGGAGTATTTTTCTGAAGAGCGCCTTCCTGCTATTTACAATACAACACATGCCGCCGATACAGGCAAGTTCAAACAACTGAACGTGGTAATGCTCATTATGGAAAGTTTTTCCAAAGAGTATGTGGGCAGCCTCAATAACAACCAGGGCTACACCCCTTGCCTCGATTCGCTCATCGCTAAAAGCCTGGTTTTTGAAAACGCTTTCGCCAATGGCAAACGTTCCATGGAAGGGATCCCCGCCTGCATTGCTGGTATCCCCTGCCTGATGAACGAGCCCTACATCACCTCCAGGTACGGAAGTAACAAGATAAGGCCCATAGCCGCGCTGCTGAAGGAGAAGGGTTATGCCACCTCCTTCTATCATGCCGCCACCAATGGCTCCATGGGCTTCGACAACTTTGCTAAACTCGCTGGTTTCGACAAGTATGTAGGCCGCACCGAGTACAACAACGAAAAGGATTTTGACGGGCACTGGGGGATCTGGGATGAAGAGTTCTTTCAGTATTACGCCGGGGCTTTGCAGATACATCCCCAGCCTTTCTTCTCCGCCTTTTTTTCGCTCACCTCTCACCACCCTTATCCTGTACCCGAAAAGTACAAGGACAAATTCAGGGAAGGTGACCTTCCCATCGAAAAGAGCATCAGTTATTCCGACTATTCACTCGGAAAGTTCTTCGAAACCGCTTCTAAAATGAGCTGGTTCAACAATACGCTCTTCATCATCGTTGCCGATCATACCGGCGAAGCCTTTGCTCCTTTCTATAGCACCAATACCGGCATGTTCCGCATACCGGTCTTGTTTTATCTCCCCGGTGGCGAATTGAAAGGGAAGCGCCAAGATATCTTCCAGCAGATCGACATTATGCCTACAGTACTTGATTACATGAACTACGATAAACCTTATTTTGCTTTTGGGAAGAGCAGGCTCGACAGCGGCCTTACCAATTACGCTTATTGCTATATCAACAACAATTACCAGATCGTTTCTGACCAATATGCGCTACAGTTCGACGGAGAGAAGGCCATTGCCTTTTACAACCACAAGAACGACAGCCTGCTCCAAAACAATCTTATCCATACGCCTGATACAACGCCGGTGGCCAGGCTTAGAGAACAGCTAAAGGCCGTGATACAAACCTATCACCACCGCCTTATCCGTAACCAAATGGACGTAAGGTGATGAGCACGAAGAAGAAAATACTGTTCATTATCAATCCCATTAGCGGCGTGGGCCGGAAAAAGGTGATCGAAAAACTGGTGGCCGAATGCCTCGATAAACAAGTGTATGATTACGAGCTCTCCTATACCAAAGCGCCCGGCCATGCTACCGAGCTCAGTAAAGAAGCGGCCGCAAAAGATTTTGAAGTGGTGGTGGTGGTGGGCGGCGATGGTTCTGTGAATGAGTCGGGCAAAGGCCTTAGGGGCAGCAACACAGCGCTCGCCATCCTGCCCACAGGATCAGGCAATGGTCTTGCACGGCACCTCAAGATCCCGATGAAGCTTGACAAAGCAATGGAGGTGATCAATGCAGGAAAAGTAACCGACATCGATACCGCCAGCCTCAACGATCATCCCTTTTTCGGGATGGCGGGTGTTGGCCTCGACGCGCACATAGGATGGGAGTTTGCCAAGTTCGGTAAGCGCGGCTTCAGCAGTTACATAAAAGTTTTCCTGCGTGAGTTTCCAAAATACAAGGCCCAGGAATATTTACTGGAGATCGATGGAACGCAATATACACGCAAGGCTGTGCTGATCAGTTTTGCCAATGGCTCGCAATACGGCAACAATGCCACCATCGCCCCGCAAGCCGATCTGCGTGACGGACTATTGGATATTTGTGTGCTAAAAAAATTCCCCGCTTATTCAGCCGCTGCCCTTGCATGGCGCCTGTTCAATAACAAGATGCATAAGTCGAAATACCTGGAAACGCTGAGGGGAAAGAACATTAGTGTGGTACAGAAGCACAATACCGCGCATATTGACGGTGAACCGCTGGAAGCGGGCAACGCTATCAAAGTGCTTGTAAATCCTTTATCTTTGAAGGTCATCGTTCCGGCAAAATGAGCAACAAGAACAAGAACAGGGATGGTGTGGTGTATTCCACGTACCTGAGCTACCATTATCAAAACCGTACCGCACCCGAGGCCAAGACCTTACCTCCTCAGCAGCAAGACCTCCGCATCCACCTCGACAGGAAAGGAGGCGGCAAAGTGGTAACGAAGGTGGTAGGATTTATTGGCTCCAGCGCCGACCTGGAGTCGCTCGGAAAACTACTGAAACAAAAATGCGGCGTTGGCGGCAGCGCTAAGGAGAACGAGATACTGGTGCAGGGCGACCACCGCGATAAAGTATTGAAGATATTGACGGAGGCCGGGTATAAAGCGAAAAAGGCAGGTGGCTAATGGCTGAAAACGCAGACAATAAAAGAAAACTTCGGGTCTTCTTCGTTGTGTTCGTGCTTGCGAACCTTTTTCTTGCTTCCTACTTTACCGATATTTGGGTAACACCCGGCTCTACTTCAAGAGCCTTGCCTGTGCTTAGCCTTTACGAGGACAACAGCCTTATCATTGATAAATACGAAAAGTATACCACCGGTGACAAGAGCAAAGTAGGCGACCATTTTTATTCTGACAAGGCGCCGCTCCCGAGCTTTATCGTTTACCCATTTTATGTCATCTGCAAAAAGCTGGGTGTCCCCGAGGTAAGCGAAGCCACGGTCCAGAAACGCCAGATCTATATATGGGATATCCTTCCAAATTTTCCTGACGGAAGGGTATGGACCATTTCCAATTCAACGTTGGCATTTATCCTGGGCGGCATCATTTGTGGCTCACTCCCTTTTTGTCTTGCCTTATTAGTGGTGCTCCGAAGGATGAGAAGCACCTTCAACGGGATATCACCGGTATTGTTAATAATGCTGTCTTTTTATGCCAGTTTTATTTTTGTTTTCACGGGCGTCTTCTCAGGGCATGTGCTCGCAGGCTTCCTCCTACTCGCTTCTTACCTGCAGGTAAAGGAGGGAAAACATTTGTGGTTGGCTGGTCTTCTGATGGGCCTGGCCTTCGCCACAGAGTATACTGTTGCCTTTATCGTTCCGTTGTGGGCCATACAGATGTACCTGAACAAAACAGAACTAAAAAAGATCATCGTTTTTTGCGCCAGTGCTATTCCCGGAGTAGCCATCATCATGCTTTACAACTACTCCATTACAGGCTCCCCTTTTAAACTCTTATATACTTATGTTCCTGAAGCAAGCGAGATCTATAAAAATGCGGAGGGCCTGGGATTTTCCTATCCTAAAGCTGAAGCGATATGGGGACTGCTCTTCTCGTTCTACCGGGGCTTACTTTTTTATGCGCCGGCCCTGATACTCATGCTCTGGTATTTTATCCTTTACCGGAAGAGCGACAAGTCAGGCTTTTTCAATGGCAGCCGCGGAGGGTACCTGAGATCATGGGGCAGTAATTACTTGCTGCTGGCATGTGCCGGTTATATTGCCATCATCTCCTCTCACAACCTATGGTATGGCGGTTGGACCTACGGCCCCAGGCATTTTATCCCGATCGCATTCCTGTTACTGTATGAAGGAGCCATCCTATTATCAAAACAAAATTTTTCGAAGATAGCGTTCTATATTATTGCGGCCGGAGGCCTGCTTTGCGCTTGGCTTGCCAAAGCAACTAAGATCTATATGCTGCCTGACAAGTTTAAGAATCCTGTAGCGGAAGTATTGTGGCCCGATTTTAAAAAGGGACATTTCAACGCGAACAACTTCCTCACCTGGATCTTTGATGTTGAACCCAAAGCAGCCATCTGGATATGGCTCTTCCTTTTTGCCGGCGCTTGTTACGGCCTTAGTGTTTGGTATTCGAAGCTGGTTCCTCAAAAGGTAATGAAGCTGGCGCCCATTACAAAAGCTCCGGCAGCGAAAAAGAAGAAGTAAGTTTACTGGATATAGCCGAAGCGCTTCAGCTTCCCTTCATCGTCTCTCCAATCCTTATCCACTTTCACAAAAAGCTCAAGGAACACTTTTTTGCCAAGGAACTTCTCCATGTCTTTACGCGCTTCGGTGCCCACTTTTTTAAGGGCCTTCCCCTGGTGACCGATGATGATCCCCTTTTGTGTTTCCCGCTCCACGATGATCACCGCTCGGATCTTCACGATATCTTTTTCATCCTTAAAAGTATCGATGCTAACTTCTGAAGCATAGGGAATTTCTTTCTGGTAAAAGCGCAGGATCTTTTCGCGGATGATCTCCGAAACAAAGAAACGTTCGGAACGGTCGGTGAGCTCCTCTTTGTCAAAATAAGGTTCGTGTTCGGGAAGGTGCGTAAGTATCCTGTCGAGCACATATTTTACATTGAACTTCTTTAGGGCAGAAACGGGTATGACCTCCGCCTGCGGCAGTTCTTTTCCCCATTGTACCGCTCTTTTTTCCAGAAGCTCCTCAGAGGCAGTGTCGATCTTGTTGATCAGTAACAGTACCGCCGACTTTGACTTCTTTACTTTCTCCAACACCTTTTCTTCGGCCACCGAATCTTCGTTCACGTCCGCCAAAAACAAGATCACATCAGCATCGCCTATGGCGGTGTTCACCGAATCCATCATGGAAGCCTGTAATTTGTAGTTCGGCTTCAGCATGCCGGGTGTATCGGAAAAGATCACCTGATAGTCATTTCCATTCACAATTCCCTTAATGCGGTGACGCGTAGTTTGCGCCTTGGGAGTGATGATAGAAAGCTTTTCGCCCACCAATGCGTTCATCAACGTGGATTTCCCCACATTGGGGTTGCCGATGATGTTTACGAAGCCCGCTTTATGCATCCAAAATTTGTTGAAAAGATTTTGATCTGTACAAAGAAACTAAATATATATTTGCAGCGCAATTAAGGTTTCGTTCTTAACACATTCAACATACATTGCGGGGTAGAGCAGCGGTAGCTCGTTGGGCTCATAACCCAAAGGTCGTAGGTTCGATCCCTACCCCCGCTACCAACAGAAAGCCTTGAACATCAACATGTTCGAGGCTTTTTTATTGGTTCAGGGTTTGGCTGTAATAATGCCAGGTCAAACATAGGACAAACAAAAAAGGACCTGAACAGGTCCTTTTTTTATCGTCTTGCTTATTGCTTACTCTTCGTTAGCTACGAACTGGAAGCTCATCTGCGTAAGCTTGAGGTAATCCTCTCCTGTTTTACGAATATCATCATCATCGGCATCATAATGCCAGATCACCTGCACCTTTGCTCCTCCTTTCTCAAGTTCTTTGAGCTTCAGAAGGATCTGCTTGATGGAAATAATGGAAGAAGAGCTTAAATAGAACAGGTTGAATTTGAAATTCACTTGCTTAGGAGTCGCTTTCTTAAAGTCCTCCAGCCAATCGATCACCTGCCTGTAGAACTGGCGCGAGTCTTCGGGGAATGACTTACCGGAGATCTCGAAATTATTCGCGTCGCCGTCAAGCACCACCTTAGGGGTATGTCTTTCTTCCTGTATAACTAGG
Source organism: Bacteroidia bacterium (assembly GCA_025451785.1). Classification (GTDB taxonomy): domain Bacteria; phylum Bacteroidota; class Bacteroidia; order JANWJV01; family JANWJV01; genus JANWJV01. Next base: position 18,674 of record JANWJV010000053.1, read on the forward strand.
TTTTTCATTGGCTGCTCTGTGTATTATCCTGCGATCTTTGAATGCTGTTCAAAAAGGGTCATGCCTTCTTCAAGGGATTGAAATTCGAAGTCAAGTTTATTGCCCGATTTAAGGGCGATGGTAAGGAAGCCCAGGCCAGCGCCTCCTTTGGTAGATATCTCACCGTTGGAAAGCACTTGCATGTACTGTGATTTCAAGGCTTTCTCGTCAACGTTCTTAATTCCGAGAAGCCTTTTCTTCAGCCTGTCAACGTTGCCATTGTGAACGATATTGCCAGAACTGATGGTAAACTCATTGTCGGATTTACCAACAACGAAATAAGAGTGCTTGATCCCTTTGTTGTCCTTTTCACCATGCAGCAGGATGTTTTGAAGTGTTTCAATAACAATATTGAACACCTTTTTTACAGCGCCTTTGCTAACTCCATAAAGTTCGAGCTGGTTCTCAACTACCGAAGCGATCGCGCTGACCTTATCCTGGGTCAGTTCACCGTTGTGGGAAGCGATCAGCTTCTTGTTCCCTCCTGAGTAAAAACCGGTAAGAAACTTAAAGTTGGAATTGAATTTTTCAGCAACCGAATTGTTTTCCTGCATACAAAAAGGAAATCCTAATACATAAGCAGCAAATGTAATAAGATTCTAATTTAAATCTAAAGATAATGTGTTTTTTATCTTTTTTGGGGTTTTTCGGGCTTTTTCGTGCTTCTTTCCTGAAGTACTTCCAATACGTCGCTGAGCCTGCAATCCTTCTCTGCCAGCAACACAAGGTAGTGGAACAGCAGGTCGGCCGCCTCATTCTCAAAAGCTTCCTTGTTATTGTCCTTCGCTTCTATCACCAACTCAGTGGCCTCCTCCCCTACTTTCTGCGCTATTTTATTGATGCCAGAGGCAAACAAACCCGATACATAGGAGCCCTCTGCAGGGTTTCTCTTCCGGCTAATGATCAGCTGCTCCAGGCGGTCCAGAACTCCTCCTTCCATGTCTTCCGAAAAACAGGTCGCTGTTCCTTTGTGACATACCGGTCCTGCCGGCCTCGCTTTTACAAGGATCGTATCATTGTCGCAGTCGAGAAAAAGATCGTTCAGCTCCAGGAAGTTACCCGACTCTTCGCCTTTTGTCCAAAGGCGTTTCTTTGAACGCGAATAGAAGCAAACACGTTTTTCCGAAAGGGTCCTCTCCAATGCCGCTTCATTCATATAACCAAGCATCAGCACTTTAAGTGTATTGGCATCCTGCACAACGGCAGGCACCAGCCCATCGGCGGCTTTATTGAAATCAGGTTTCATCGTACCAATATGTTTTGTTGTTTCAGATAGTTCTTCAGTTCATTAATGCTAAGCTCCCCAAAGTGGAATACGCTGGCAGCCAGGGCCGCATCAGCGCAGCCCTCTGTAAGTACTTCGGCAAAATGCTCCTGGCTTCCCGCGCCGCCGCTCGCGATCACAGAAACATTTACGGCTTCAGAAACCTGCCTTGTAATATCGAGTGCAAATCCCTCTTTTGTACCATCGCGATCCATAGTAGTGAGCAGTATCTCACCCGCGCCCAGGTCCACGGCCTGCTTTGCCCAGGCAATGGCTTCAATGCCTGCCGCAACTCTTCCCCCTTCGAGGAACACCATCCATTTTCCATCTTCATATTTTGCGTCGATAGCTTGTACTATGCACTGGCTGCCAAAGCGGAAGGCAAGTTCTGTTAGCAAGCCCGGGGTTCGCACCGCGGCAGTATTAATGGATATCTTATCGGCACCGGCTTCCAGCAACGCAGCCACATCCTCCACCGAAGCAATGCCACCTCCAACGGTAAAAGGAATATTGATCTTTTCAGCAACACGCGTTACCAGCGAGCACATGGTCTTGCGCTTCTCATGCGTGGCGCTTATATCGAGGAACACCAGCTCGTCGGCCCCCTCACGGGCATACATGGCACCCAACTCCACAGGATCGCCGGCATCTTTCAGGTCGAGGAAACGGGTACCCTTAACGGTGCGGCCGTCTTTAACATCTAAACAGGGAATGATACGTTTGCTCAGCATGTTCCCTCCTTTATCTTTGAGCGTTCCACAAGCGCCTCTAAGGATATCTTTCCCTCGTAGATAGCCTTGCCTACGATAACAGAAGTACAACCTGCCTTTTCTACCGCATCAATATCTTCAAGCGACGATACTCCACCACTTGCAGTAAGGCGCAGATCCGGAAAGCGCGTTGTAATGTCCTTATACAATTCCACAGCGCATCCCTGTAGCAAGCCATCTTTGGAAACATCGGTACAAAAAACATTCTTTACGCCTCTCTTCATCACATCACTGATAAGATCGAACACAGAAATATTCGTCTTCTCTGTCCAGCCGCTTACGGCAATATTTTCCTCTTTCACATCAGCTCCCAGGAAGAACCGCTCGGGGCCAAATTCCTCCAGCCAGGAATAGAATGTTTGCGGGTCCTTGACCACGATGCTTCCAACAGCAGCCATACTTGCACCAGCCGAAAACACAGAGCGGAGAGCGGAAAGCGTTTTGATGCCTCCACCGAAATCGATGCTCAAACTTGTGGCTGATGCAATAGCCTCAAGAACTTTGAGATTAGTGACATTACCGGCTTTAGCGCCATCCAGGTCAACCAGGTGCAAACGGCGGAAGCCGGCCTCCTCAAAGCGACGGGCAACAGCAAGCGGATCATCGTTGTATTCCGTTACACGCGAATAATCACCCTGGGAAAGGCGCACGCATTTCCCTCCAATTATATCGATCGCAGGAATTACCTCTATCATAGCTCCAGGAAATTTTTAAGCACCATTTCACCGGCAGTACCTGACTTCTCGGGATGAAACTGTACTCCATAAAAATTATCGTTCTGTAAGGCGGAACTATAACGGGGCCCATATTCAGTAAGCGCCACTGTGGCTTTGCTTTGTTCTGCGAAGTAGCCGTGCACGAAATACATGAACTCGTTCTCCGAAAGGCCTTTAAACAGCTTACCCTTTAAATTGCTGATATTGTTCCAGCCTATTTGCGGCACCTTCATACCGCCATTGAACTTCTTCACCTTTTGCTTAAATATCCCAAGGCATTCCGTATTCCCTTCTTCTGAGCATTCGCAAAGCAACTGCATGCCGAGACAGATGCCCAGCACCGGCTGCTTCAGTTCTTTGATAAGAGTGTCAAGCTTACGCTCAAGCAAGTATTTCATTGCCGAGGAGGCTTCACCCACACCAGGAAAAATGACCTTATCAGCGGCGCGGATCTCTTCGGGATCATCCGAAACGGAGCCACTCACACCAAGCCTCCGCAAAGCAAAGTCAACTGAGCGCGTGTTTCCCGAACCGTATTTTATAATTACTGTTTTCAAAGCATTCCTTTTGTTGTTGGCAAGCTATCGTTCCCTTCTTCTCTTCTCACTGCCATCTTCAACGCTTTCGCGAAGGCTTTAAAGATGGCTTCTATCTTATGATGTTCGTTCTGTCCTTCTGCCTTGATATTGAGATTGCAGCGCGACGCATCAGCAAACGATTTGAAGAAGTGGAGGAACATCTCCGTAGGCATCTCCCCTATCTTCTCGCGCTTGAACTCCGCCTCCCATACCAGCCAGGGGCGGCCGCCAAGGTCAAGAGCCACTTGCGCCAGGCAATCGTCCATGGGTAAACAAAACCCATAGCGGTCAATACCGCGCTTATTACCTAAGGCTTTCGCAAAAGCTTCGCCAAGGCCAATACCGGTATCCTCAATGGTGTGATGTTCATCAATGTGCAGGTCTCCTTTTACTTCTATCATAAGGTCCATATTACTGTGCTTCGCTACCTGCTCCAGCATATGATCAAAAAAAGCGAGGCCGGTAGAGATGGATGATCTGCCCGTACCATCGATGCAGAGCAGCATCTTTATCTCCGTTTCTTTTGTCTTTCGTTCATAGCGTGCCATGCGCTGCGGTGGCCTTAAAAAATTATATATCTCCTGCCACGACCTCGCTACCAGCGTTATCTTATCCTGCCATTCATCGTACTTGTCGTAATTCTCTATAAAGATGGACTTCGCTCCAAGGTTCTGCGCCAGCTTCACATCGGTAATACGGTCGCCAATAACATACGAGTTGGCGAGATCATATTCTCCCGACAAATACTTCGTTAGCATTCCTGTTCCTGGTTTGCGCGTAGGCTTGTTTTCCTTTTCGGTAGAACGATCGACACATATCTCGCTAAAGCGGATGCCTTCGTCCTCCAGGGTCCTGACCATTACGCCCTGAACGAGGTTAAACACTTCTTCAGGATAAGCTGCGGTGCCCAGGCCATCCTGGTTAGTAACCATTACCAGTTCGTAGTCAAGCTCCCTGGCTATCCTGCCCAGGTAAGTGAGCACCCCCGGCAGAAAATGAAGTTTATCAAGCGAGTCCACCTGGAAGTTTACGGGTGGCTCCCAAATAATGGTTCCGTCCCTGTCAATAAAGAGCACTTTCGTTTTCATACGGCAACGGGACTTAGTTGGTTCAGTGAATATTCTTTCATTTTTTTCAGCAAAAGGTCGTTCTCATTTTTTGTTCCGATAGTAAAGCGAAGACAATCTTCGCATAAAACTACCCTGCTTCTGTCGCGAACAACAACACCTTCCGAACGTAGGAACTCATACATCTTTCTTGCCTTCTTTATCCTTACCAGCAGGAAGTTCGCGTCGCTTGGAAATACCGTTATCACAAAAGGCAATTTACCGATTTCCACCGACATCCTTGCCCTTTCAGCGCATATCTCCTCTACCCATTTCTTTACCTGCGCCACATCATCTAACGCTTGTATGGCTATTTCTTGGCTTAGGCCATTTACATTGTAAGGAGCCTTGATCTTGTTCATCACTTCGATGATACGCTCATTGGCAAAAGCCACTCCTAAGCGCAATCCCGCCATTCCCCATGCTTTGGAAAAAGTTTGGAGTATCACAAGGTTCGGATACTTTTCGAGCTCTTTCAGATAGCTCGCTTCATTCGCAAAATCAATATAGGCTTCATCCAACACAACAATGCCTTTATAGGCATTCAATATCCTCAACACATCCTCCCTTCTCAGGCAATTGCCCGTAGGATTATTGGGTGAGCAAAGAAAAAGGACCTTGGAGGGACTTGAGTTTAATATCGAATCAGTATCGAGCTGAAAGTCTTTCTTGAGTAAAATCTGTTTCGCCTCAACATCATTAATAGCGGCAGCCACCTCATACATCCCGTAAGTAGGCGGAACGATGGTAATGCTATCGATGCCCGGTTCACAAAAGGCGCGGATAAGAAGATCGATGGCTTCGTCGCTGCCATTGCCAAGAAAAATATTTTCAGCAGAAATATCTTTCATATCAGCGATCTTCTCCTTCAGCTTTCGCTGCAAAGGGTCAGGATAGCGGTTATAACTGCCAGCGAGGCTGTTCTCATTAGCGTCGAGAAATATTTCTGCCTTCCCATCAAACTCTCCCCTGGCGGATGAATAGGGAGTAATATCTTTTATACACTTTCGCAGCAATCCGTTTACATCCGTACCATTAACCATTATACTTTTTCCATTAACCATTCTAATAGAAACAGCCTTTGCGTGTCCCTTCAGGCCCTCTCCTAATGCCATTGCCTCCACGGCAGACCCGATATTAAGTAAGCCTTCTTGTGTGAGCTCCTGGAAAGTTATCTTCTTCGCAAAGCTATCGAGCGACACACCAGCAGAAACTTTCGCATAGCCTCCTGTAGGCAACGAGTGATTAGTGCCTGAAGCATAATCACCGGCACTCTCTGGCGAATAATTACCAAGAAACACCGAACCTGCATTGACAACCTTTTCCGCAAGACCAATTTTATCAGCGCAGGCTATGATCAGGTGTTCAGGAGCATATTCGTTCAGCAAAGCCATGCCATCGTTAAGGTCCTTTACAAGAATGGCCTTGCTGTTCCCGAGCGCCTGCTGCGCGATCTCCTTTCTTGGCAACAGAGGTAGTTGCAGTTCAACTTCTTTTATCACTTCAGCAATTACATTCTCACTATCACTTACCAGCACAACCTGTGAATCTATACCGTGTTCGGCTTGTGAAAGAAGGTCGGCGGCAACAAAAGCGGGTACGCAGGTTTTATTGGCGAGCACTGCAAGTTCTGAAGGACCGGCGGGCATATCGATGGCGATGCCCTGCCGGCTTACCAATTGCTTGGCACAGGTCACGTACTGGTTGCCCGGGCCGAAGATCTTATAAACAGCAGGAACACTTTCGGTACCGTAGGCCATGGCGGCGATTGCCTGGGCACCGCCGATGCGATAGATCTTGCTTATGCCAAGCAAACGAGCTGTAAACAGTATGGCAGGGGCCGTTGACGGTGTACAAAGAACAACTTCTTTGCATCCGGCAATTATTGCGGGAACACCCAGCATAAGAACTGTAGAAAATAAGGGGGCCGTTCCACCTGGAATGTATAATCCCACTTTTTCTATAGGCACCGACTTGCGCCAGCATTTAACACCAGGAGAGGTTTCGATCACCTGCTCTTTCTCCCTTTGAGCAAGGTGAAACTTTTTAATATTGGCTTTGGCAAGGAGTATAGCTTTCTTAAGTTCAGCAGGAACAAGGTTTTCAGCTTCAGTGAATTCCTTCTCGCTTATAAGGAAGCTATCGGGTTCTGCGCCATCGAACCTCTGAGCGTACTTGCGAAGCGCCCCATCGCCGTTTTGTTTTACATCGTTAAGAATAGCGGACACAGTGCTTTCTAAGACCATAGCATCCAGTACCGGCCTTTGCAGTAATGCCGGCCACTCCGCTTTCGATGGATAATTTATAGTTCTCATATGATCATCTTTTCTATGGGCACCACAAGGATCCCTTCGGCACCGTTCTCTTTCAGTTTTTCCGTTATTTCCCAAAAGTCGTTCTCATCGATCACACTGTGCACCGAGCTCCAGCCTTTCTCCGCCAGGGGTAATATGGTAGGGCTCTTCATCCCGGGAAGTATATTGCAGATGGTCTCCAGCTTCTCATCAGGCGCGTTCAATAGTATATAGCGATTGCTTCTTGCCTTACGTACGGCCCGCATACGGAACAAGAGTTTGTCGAGGATCGCCGCCTGCTCGCTGCCCAGGTTACGATTGGCCACCAACACCGCTTCGGAGCTCATTACCGTTTCTACTTCGCGAAGCCCATTAGCGAAAAGTGTACTGCCGGAGCTTACCAGGTCACAAACCGCGTCGGCCAGGCCTATGCTGGGGGCGATCTCCACCGAGCCGCTTATCTCGTGGATCTCACCCTGTATCTTGTTCTCCTTAAGATAGCCTTGCAAAACGCGCGAGTAGGAAGTAGCGATCTTCATCCCGTTGAGGTCGCTCAGTTTTTCGTAGGCCGAGCTTTTGGGAACGGCCAGCGAGAGGCGGCATTTGCCGAAGCCAAGCCGTTCAACAAGGTTGAGCGCCTTGCCGGTCTCAGCAAGGATATTTTCACCGACAATACCAATATCGGCAACGCCATCCTCCACGTATTGCGGAATATCATCGTCGCGCAGAAACAGTATTTCCATAGGGAAGTTCTGCGCTTCGGTCCTCAACTTGTTCATCCCATTCGAAAAGCCGATACCACATTCCTTCAGGAGCTTGATCGAATCTTCGTAAAGCCGTCCTGATTTCTGTACTGCTATTTTAATTTTCTGTTCCATGTTGTTCCATTAACCATTATACATTAAACATTATCCATTACCGCAAATAAAAAAGGCCCACCTTTCGGTAAGCCTTTCTGATGTAATTATAAATATGCTTAGTTCACACAATACATCATCTGCTTACCCTTTAAGGCAAGTATGGTGATGATGCAGATGTGTGAATTGTTTCATTGTTGCGGGGGCAAATGTATGGATTTATTTGAAATGTGCAATCCCTTCCCCGGATTTCTGTGAATTTCTACATTCCGTTTTAAAAAAGGGCTTTTTTCTGACAGCTGCGACTGGCACAATAATTTAAGCGGAACGGCATGGCCCGTAATAATAAGGAAAAGCAAAAGAGAAAGAGCAAGAAGGGACCTCCCTTTGAACCGGACGAGAACGTTCCTGCTAAACCCGACGAGAACCCCGACCCCACCCTGCCGGGAGATGGAGAGGAGGAACCGGACAAGCAAAACGACCCGACAAAGAAGAACGATCCTAAAAAAAATGACCCCACAAGGATAACGCCTCAAAAGAAAGCGGGAGACCACACGCAAAAGAGCAGGACCAATTTCGAGTCGCACGAATAAACTAAATACATTAGATTTGAAGACGCTAATCTCAGGTCTTCATGAAAAGATTTTTAATTGGTTCGACCCTCCTGTTTATTATAGTGGCCTTTAAGGCTGACAAGGCTGCCTATCGGATCTTTGACGCCAAGGGGAAGGAAAGCAGTTACGAGAAACTCTTAAAAGAGGCGAAAGAAGCTGATGTCGTTCTTTTCGGTGAACTGCATGATAATCCCATTTGTCACTGGTTACAAATGGAACTTAGCAAAGACCTGTTTGAAGCAAAAAAAAATAACCTTGTATTAGGCGCCGAGATGTTTGAAGCCGATGACCAGATAGTAGTTAACGAGTACCTGGCAGGGCGTATCAGCGAAAAGACCTTTAAGGACGAGTGCAAGCTATGGCCGAATTTCCCCGGCGACTACAAGCCCCTGCTCGACTTTGCCAAAAAGAACAAGCTGCCCTTCGTCGCCACCAATATCCCCCGCAGGTATGCCAATATGGTTTACTCAAAAGGCATTGTTATGCTTGACAGCATTGACGCGGAAGCAAAGAAATGGATCTGTCCTTTGCCGATGAAATACGATGGCAATCTGAAATGCTATAAGGATATTGTTTCCTCGGCCGGGGGGCATGGAGGTGATAATCTTCCGAAGTCGCAGGCGATCAAAGACGCCACGATGGCACATTTTATCCTTAAAAACTGGAGCAAAGGCAAAAGCTTTCTTCATTATAACGGCAGCTACCACAGTAACAACCATGAGAGCATTGAATGGTACCTGAAGCAAGAAAAGCCAGATCTCAAGGTGTTTACCATCGCCTCGGCAGAACAAAGTAATATGGATACTTTGGCGAAGGAATCTATTGGGTTAGGAAATTATATTTTGTGCACACCTGAAACTATGACAAAGACAAGGTAGTAGGCAGTAGGCA
>JANWJV010000054.1 GCA_025451785.1 Bacteroidia bacterium
CGCGAGGACTGGAGCCAGGAAAAGAACCTGGAAGTGTTTGGCAAATGCGCCAATCCCAACTGGCACGGGCATAACTATAACCTGTTTGTAACGGTAAAAGGCGAGGTGAACCCCGAAGTAGGCTACCTTGTGAATCTCAAGGAGTTGAGCAGCCTGATCCGTGAACGCATTTGCGATAAGATCGACCATAAGAACCTGAACCTGGATGTAGATTTCATGAAAGGCAAAATGGCCTCTACGGAGAACATCGCCATCGCTATTTGGGAACAGTTGGAAGCGCCCGTTAATAAAATGGGCTGCACTTTACATTGCGTTAAACTTTACGAAACAGAGAATAATTACGCGGAGTATTTCGGAAAATAACACCTATGAGCAATTACAAGAAGATAGACGAGTACAACGAGGAAGCTACCGTCAAGCTAAGTGCGCATCTAAAGGACATGCTGCAGCTCCTGGGTGAAGATCCCAAGCGCGAAGGCCTCGAGAAAACGCCTGAGCGTTATGCCAAGGCATTGCAGTTCCTAACCCACGGCCATTGTTTGAACCCCGCTGATATTTTGAAGTCGGCGATGTTCAAAGACCAGTACAAGCAAATGGTGATCGTGAAGGACATTGAGATCTATTCGCTTTGCGAACATCATCTTTTGCCTTTTTACGGAAAGGCGCACGTAGCTTATATCCCCGATGGATTTATTGTTGGCCTCAGCAAGATAGCACGTGTAGTGGATGCCTTCTCAAGAAGGCTGCAGGTGCAGGAACGCATGACGTACGAGATCCGCGACTGTATTCAAGAAACTCTTAAGCCGATAGGCGTTGCGGTGGTAATAGAAGCTTCTCACCTTTGCATGCAGATGCGCGGCGTTCAAAAGCAAAATTCAGTGACCACCACTTCTGCGTTTACCGGCGAGTTCCTGAAAGACACCACCAGAAAAGAATTCATTTCGCTGATCTCCAATAAACTTCATTGATCTATGAAAGCATACGTTTTCCCCGGACAAGGCTCTCAGTTCCCAGGAATGGGCAAAGACCTTTACGATAATTCACCGCTTGCTAAGGACATGTTCGAGAAGGCCAATGGCATTCTTGGCTTCCGCATTACCGATACGATGTTCAGCGGGACTGAAGAAGAGTTGAAACAAACCAAAGTAACGCAGCCCGCCATATTCCTTCACTCGGTGATCCTTGCCGCTACGCTGGGCGATAAGTTCGTGCCTCAAATGGTGGCCGGACATTCATTGGGAGAATTTTCGGCGTTGGTGGGCAATAAGACATTGAACTTTGAAGACGCGTTGGTGCTGGTATCAAAACGCGCGCAGGCTATGCAAAAGGCCTGCGAGATGCAGCCTTCAACCATGGCAGCTATCCTTAATCTGGATGATAAAGTAGTAGAAGATATTTGTGCCGAAGTTTCCGCTTCTGGAGAAGTGGTGGTGGCGGCGAATTATAACTGTCCTGGTCAATTGGTGATCTCCGGTTCCATCAACGGCATTAATACAGCATGTGAAAAGATGAAAGCCGCAGGTGCCAAGCGCGCATTGGTGCTCCCCGTTGGAGGAGCGTTCCACTCACCGCTCATGGAACCTGCAAGGGTAGAGTTGGAAGCGGCCATCAACGCGACCAATTTCAATAATCCCATTTGTCCGGTATACCAGAACGTAACTGCTTCGGCGGTGTCTGATCCTTCGGCCATCAAGAAGAACCTGGTGGCGCAGCTCACAGCTCCCGTAAGATGGACACAAACCATTCAGCGAATGATCGCTGATGGAGCGAGCTCATTTACAGAAGTAGGTCCTGGAAAAGTATTGCAAGGCTTAGTTAAAAAGGTAAACAAAGATGCTGAAGCGGTTAGCGCTTAATATCATCCTGTTCTTACCGCTTGTTTCGCAAGCACAGTTCCTCAATGCCTTTGGTATTATGGGAGGCGCCACCGTGGCTACGCATAAATACCGCTTTACCAATACCGAGTTCGACAGCAACAAATACATTACTGGTTTGAACGGCTCCTGCTTTTGGGAATTGTTTGACAAGGACCATTTCCGTTGGCAAACCGAACTGCAGTACAATCAAAAAGGTTCTATTGATAAATATGACCAGACCCTTAAGAACAGGGTACACTATTTTTGCTGGAACAACTTCTTAAAGATCCGCAGTATGCGCATTGCGGGAACTCCTTACGCATTGGTTGGTCCCCGCATCGAATACCTCTTTTGGCAGGATACACAATCTCCTGACATGCAAGGTCGTTTTAACAGGATACACATAAGTGGCTCACTGGGAATTGGCTGGGAGTTTGAAGTACACCGGGGCCCCAAACCTTTTGTAGAGATGCAGTTCAATCCTGATATGTTCATGCCCGCCTATAACGCCGGCGATTTTCGTGTACGTAACTTTGTGCTGGAGCTCAGAGTAGGAGCCAAGCTTTATTGGAACAGGGACAGGTGCCCTAAGACTAACCGGAAATGATAAATAGTAGGATTGTCATTGCGAGACCTGCGAAGCAGGGCGAAGCAAACTCCCGCCGTGTGCTTCTTATGACATTTCTTCTGCTGTCGTTTACTCTTCAACTTCATGCCCAATTCTTTAATAGCTGGGGTATCATGGGCGGAGGAACGCTGGCCAAGCAAAAGTGGGAATTCACAGAGCCTGACATCACACAAAAGAAAAAGAACCTCATTGGCTGGAATGCCGAGCTATTCGCGGAGTTCTTTACACACCAGAACTTTACCTGGAGAACCGAGATAGAATATAACAAGAAAGGCTGCAAGGATAAGGATACGGGTGATTTCAAGAACAGGCTTACCTATTTGAGCTGGAACAATTTCATTAAGATACGCACCGAACTTTTCAACGGCACACCTTACCTATTGCTGGGACCCAAGCTTGAATACATGATGAAGCAGGGAACTACTTCACCTGCCATCACCGGTAACTTCAACAAGTTTCAGTTAAGTCCTGATGTTGGGCTGGGCTGGGAATTCGTGGTATTCACCAATGTGAAGCCTTTCCTGGAGCTGCACTATAATCCTGATATTGGCTTGAACGCGTATAAGAAAGATAACCTGGCCATTAAGAACAAGGCCTGGGAACTGCGTTTCGGCATTCGCTTCGCTTCGGCCAGGGAAAGTTGTCCGAAAGTGTACAAATGACGCGTCAAATTGCGTTATCCTTGTCCTTCCCGATGAAAAGGGTCCTCTTCATATTCCTTCTTTTGATAAGTGCGATCGCTCTTCGCGCGCAAACGGCCTATACCCTCGAGATCGTTCCTGTAAAGGAAAGCGATGCCTTTAAAAAGCTAAGCTGGAAAAAAACCTTCGTCAATAAAACCGAAAGGGAAAAAGAACTGCGCAAGGTCCTTTTGAGCTTACACGAAAACGCGTACCTCGCCGCGTCTTTCGACAGCATTGCTGGCGATTCCCTTAAGATGAAAGCCTATCTCAACATTGGGGATCAATACCAGTGGGCCAACCTTCGCAAAGGGAATGTGGATGAAGGTTTATTGAGCGAAGTAGGTTTCAGGGAAAAGATCTACCGCAACAAGCCTTTGTATTATAAAGATGTAAAGCGCGTGCAGGATAAGCTTTTGACCTGGTGCGAGAACAACGGTTATCCCTTTGCCGCGGTGAAGCTGGATAGCATTCAAACCGAAGGAACAAAATTCTCGGCCAGCCTTCGGCTCGATAAAAACCCATTGATCCGTATCGACAGTGTATTGCTTCGCGGCAGCGCGAAAATAGCCCCTGCCTTTTTGCATAGCTATATCGGCATAAGGCCCGGAAGCCTTTATAACGAAAGCCAGGTGAAGAAGATGGGTAACCGCCTCAAGGAATTGCCTTTTGTAAAAGAAAGCAAACCTTCGTTGGTTTTGTTTTCGGAGAAGAATACGCGCCTTGTTTTATTCTTAGATAAGCGCCGCGCCAGCCAGTTCGATGGTATCCTGGGGATATTGCCCGATGATAAAACAGGAAAGATCCTGGTAACGGGAGATATACATCTCAAACTGCAGAACGTCATTGGTAGGGGAGAGCTATTGGACCTCCAATGGCGAAGCTTGCAAAAGAACACCCAGGACCTGAAGACGAAGTTCAGTTATCCTTTCCTTTTCTCAACGCCCTTCGGCATCGATTACCAGCTGAAGCTGTATAAAAAAGACACCAGTTACCTGGATGTGAATCAAAGTTTCGGCATTCAATACCTGCTTACAGGAGGAAATTATATCAAGGCCTTTATCAATAGCAAGAACTCTTCGTTGCTTTCCACCAAAGGGATAGAGTTTGTAACTGTGCTTCCGCCGTATGCTGATATTCATACGCTTAGTTATGGCTTAGGCTTTAAGGCCGAAGAGCTGGACTACCGTCTCAATCCGCGCAAGGGTTACAGCTTCAGTATCACCGCGGCAGCAGGTAACAAGAGCATCCGTAAGAATGCCCGCTTGAATCCCATTATCTACGAAGGACTTACGCTCAACTCGGTGCAATACAATGCTGAACTGGAAGCGGCGCTGTTCATTCCTGTAATGAACCGCAGTACCATTCGAATTGGAAGCAGCTCCGCGTATCTTTACAATAACTCGGTAGTGTTCCTCAATGAGCTGTTCCGCATTGGGGGTTTGAGGAGCTTGCGCGGCTTCGACGAGGAAAGCATCTTTGCGTCAGGCTACTCCATCCTCAGCCTGGAGTACCGTTACCTGCTGGAGCAGAACTCTTATCTCTATGTGTTTGGCGATGCCGCCTTTTACGAGAACCACAGCATCAACACCAACATAGATGATATGCCTTACGGCTTCGGCACCGGTATCAGCTTCGAGACCAAAGCTGGTATCTTCTCCATCAGCTATGCCCTGGGGCACCAGTTCAGCAATCCCATACAGCTAAGAACAGGCAAGGTGCATTTTGGGATCGTGAGCTATTTCTAGATAGCGGCAAAGGCCAAAATATGCTCAAAGTCATATTCCGGTATGCTTTAGCTCATCAGTTTTGAGCGCTGCTTGCCAGACCTTTGTAAAAAACACCGAATCCCATGACACCGATCCAAAATCTTCACTACGCAATAGGCGAGCTGGCTTGTGCCCTCGCTTCTGTTGACGGAAAGGTCCAGAAAGAAGAGGCCAAAAAGTTCCATGCCATGATGGCTGCTGAGCTTCGCTGCAAGCATTACGATTTCGATATTGCCGACATTATCTTTACCATTATGTCGCTCGACCGCCTGGACATTGAAACGACCTACAATTGGGCCATGAAGGAAATTCGCATGAACGGGCATTACCTGAGCCCTGAACTGAAAGAAACCTTTATCCGCTTGTTGGAAAAAGTGGCAAAGGCCTATCCTCCGGTCACGAACGAAGAACAAAGTATAATCGACCGCTTTAAGGCGGATATCGCCACTGTCAAAGGTGATCCGGTTTACTACGGTAAGCAACATGTTTAGGGGTTCTTTTTGAGGACCTTTTCATGCCACTGCTTCCATCATTAGGACCGTTCACGAAGGCCCTTTTGATTTGAGGATTGTTTTTCCTACTTTTAGCCTGCATGAAAAAACTTTTACCCCTTTTCCTTTTATTTCCTTTTGCAATTCAGGCTCAGAACCATGTTTGTGGTACAGAGGAAATGTACCAGCAGGAACTGAAGAAATACCCGGGCATGGCACAGGTACGTGCTTCCGCTGAGCAAAACGCTTTGCAATACACTAACAAACACCAGGGAGATAAAACGACAGGGGTTTTGCGCATCATCCCGGTGGTAGTTCATATAATCCATAACTATGGTGCCGAGAACATCTCCAAGGCCCAGGTGCTGGACGCGATGAGGATCCTCAACGAAGATTTCCAACTACTGAATGCCGACACCAGCCAGGTGATCGCTCAGTTTAAACAACTGATAGGCAATCCCCAGGTGGAGTTCCGCCTGGCCAATAAAGATCCTAACGGCAATTGTACCGATGGAATTACCCGTACAGTGTCGCCGCTCACCTTCAATGCCGATGAGAACGTGAAAGATCTCATCAGCTGGGATAACTCCAAGTATTATAACATATGGGTGGTGGCCAAGATCTCTTTCGGAGCGGGAGGCTATGCCTTTTATCCGGGTACAGCGCAGTCAGGTCACGAAGGTGTGGTGGTTGTTAACGGCCAGTTTGGCGGCATCGGCATGTCACAAGGCAGCAACTTTGCCAAGCGCACCCTTACGCATGAAACAGGCCACTGGCTTAACCTGGCCCATACCTGGGGCAGCTCTAATTCCTGCGGCGATCCCAATAACTGCAGTGTTGACGACGGGGTCACCGACACACCCAATAATCTTGGCAATTGCCTTACCTGTAATCTCAACTTCCAAAGCTGTGGTAACCTTGATAACGTGCAGAACTATATGGACTATGCCACCTGCACCAAGATGTTCACCAAAGGACAGGCAACCCGTATGGATGCCGCTTTGAATTCAAGCGCTGGCTATCGCAACGCGCTTTGGCAGAGCGCTAACCTGGTGGCCACCGGCAC
>JANWJV010000055.1 GCA_025451785.1 Bacteroidia bacterium
GCATCGGCTTTCACCTTGCTCTCTTCCGCGTCTTTCTTCAGCTTGTCCGATTCTTCCTTCAGACCCTTGGTCTTTTCAGCCTGTGCAGCCGCGTCGCTAGAAGCATAAACATAGGAGCTCGCTACGGGCTGAGTGCTGGTGCCTGAACTTGTTCCGCCGGTAGTAGATCCTCCGGAAGTTGTGCCTCCCGATGTTGTTCCACCGGAGGTAGTTCCTCCTGTTGTAGCAGTTGTGCCTCCTGTGGTAGTACCTCCCGACGTGGTTCCACCGCTAGTGGTTCCTCCTGTGGTTGTGCCGCCCGAAGTGGTACCACCTGATGAAGCCGTAGCCGCGATCTGCTCCTGGCGCAATGCCTCGGCTTTGTTGCCGCTCTCATCGGCCATCAGCTGTTTGTCAGCAAGGTCCTTCTTCAGCATCGCCACCTGTTCTTCGATGGGTTTCTTATCCTTCTTCTTTTTAGTAGCGGCAAGCTTCGCTTCCCTGGAAGCAATGTCGGCAGAAATAGAATCTACCCAGGCCTTGTAAACAATGGCCTTGGTGTTTTCTTTTTGATAATCATTGTCGAGTTTCTCCGCCTCCTGTACCTTGCTGGTATAATTGTTCTGGTAGTTAGTGGTTGCATCGTAGCTCTCCACTATCTTCTTGCTCTCTTCGCTCTGTACAGGCGCTGATCCACCTGATGTAGTACCGCCCGATGTTGTTCCTCCGGAGGCCACCGCCGTTTGTTCCTTCCGTATCTCCTCCGCCTTGGCTGTACTTGCCGCAATGAGCTCTTTGGTGGTAGCGAGCGATTTCTCCAGTTCACCAGTTTGCTTCTCAAGCTCCGCTTTCTTTCCGGGATCGGTAGCAGTGGCCGATGCTTGTTTCTTGGTGGCGATGTCTTGTTCAAGGGCGGTAGCCAGGCTCTTGAAGGCCTCTGTCTTGGCCACTTCACGATCTAAAGGCTTGTCGATCTTCTCAGCACTCGCCAGGTCCTGGTCGTATTTTGTTTTGTAAACAGGAGTTTCAGTAGTTTGTCCTGAAGCAGTACCTCCGCTGGTGGTAGTGCCCGCCGATGCAAGTGCCTCCTGCTGTTTGATCTTCTCGGCACGGGCATTGCCGTCTTTCGCGGCTTTGTCTTTTTCTGTTGCTTGTTTCTCCAGCGAAACAATCTTATCCGAGGCTGCTTTCTTCGCCGCAGGGTCCTTTATGTTCTTCTGCTCTTCCTTCTTTTTTGCTACATCAGCTTTTATAGCATCCGACCATTCTTTATTCGCCTTGGCAAGCGCCAACTCTTTATCGTAACCATCGGGCTTTGCCTTGGCTTGTTCTACCTGTTTTGTGTAAGCCGAATAATCAGGTTCTTTTGACGCGGTGGTAGCACCCGATGTTGTGGTGCCTCCTGAAGTGGTTCCACCTGAAGAAGCTGTAGTGCTGCCTGCCGAAACAGGAACGCCCGATTTGATCTGGCTGATAAGTGTGTTTACGATCTCAGCATCCTTACGAAGGGCAACCGCCTCCTCATTCAATTTCTTTGTCTTTTCCTCGTTAAGCTCCAGCTCTTTCTTTTTGTCCTCCCTGTCCTGTTCCAGCTCTTTCGCCTGGTTCAGCATTTCGCTTTTCAGCTGTTCGTTCTTGGTCTTCTCGGCTTCCGCCTTAAGGTTGTCGGCTTCCACTTTCAGCCCGTCAATGTCCTGCTTAATGCCCTCTGACTTCTTTGCGGACTTATCAGCCTCTTTCTGTTTGTTTTCCGCGTCCTGCTTTATACCGTTGTATGCTTCACCGGTTCCTGTTTTCTTTTGTGAGATGGCCTCGATCTTATCTTTCTGCTCATCCAGCTTGGCCATGGCATCCTTTGAATCGGGTGCCTTAACAGCTGCCTCCAAATCTTTGGCGTATTGCTTTGAAAGGTCGGCCTCTTCCTGTTTGGTAGCGGCGTCGGCCTGTAGTTTCTTGTTTAAATTGAAAGCCGCAACTGCTTCCTTGTTCAGCTTTTCAGCATCAGCGCGCGCCGCATCCTGTTCGGCACCTGGCTGCATCTTCTCCGCCTCGTCTGACTTTGTCTTGGCCTCCTCGGTTTTTTTAGTGGAGATGCCTGAAGCAAGGTCGGCCTCCGCTTTCATCTCATCGGCTTCCTTCTGCGCATCCACGGCATCTTCGCTGGCTATCTTCACCAGGTCCTCGTTGGTAAGGTTCTTTGAAGTAGTGCCGCCTGTTGTTCCCGTGGTAGCTGAAGTTTTATCGCCTTGGCCTGAGTTGTACTCTACCGACACAAGCGAGGAATTAGTACTCACCTCCAGCTTCGCCTTTTCCTTGATCAGGTTCATCGCCAGCAAGTAGCTCGATTCATCCAACACCTGGTCGAACAAGTTCCTGATGATAAGCTTGCCCGTGCCCTGTTCATAACTGATCTCCTGCCGCAAAGGCTTGAACTCCGTTTGCACAGGCACTACCACTGCTTCCGACTGTGAATTAAATCCTTGAGTTTCGACCGTGAAAAGGAAATTGCCGCCGTTGGGCAGATTCATCACATAATCGCCGGTATTTGAATTAATGGTAAAGATCCCAACAAGTTCGTTCTTGTCAATGTTCTTGACAGTGACCTTCGAATCGTATTTATCACCTTCCGACTTCTGCAACAGCGAACCTTTGATGAGCGCGATCTCTATCGGCCGGCGTTCGATGCTCACGTGGTAAACGGTAACCATACCACTGATGCTGGCGCGGGAAGAAGAGAAGTACGCGGTCTTCTCAAGCGAATCGGTTACATAAAGAAAATCATCATCAGGCGAGTTGATCGCGAAATCTACGTTCTCAGGCTTGGTCCAGGTATTGGTCTCCTCGTTAAGTGTTGACTTAAAAATGTCATAACCGCCCATGCTGTTATGCCCTTTGGAACAGAAATAAAGTACTTTACCATTGGGGTGAAGGAAAGGATAGTCCTCGTCGAACTCGGTGTTAATAGGATAGCCAAGCGTTTGCGGTTTCGCCCATTGCCCGTTCTGCAGCTTCTTCACCATAAAGATGTCCTTGCCGCTCGTACCGTCCTCACCATAACTGGAATAATACAACTGGTTATTGGTGTTCGAAAGGTAGATGACCGATTTCTCCTTGCGCTTTTTGTCTTCCGAGGTTTTAAAATCGTCGGGCTTGTAAAGGAGCTTTCCTCCAATGTCGTTCAGCTCATAGGAGCGATAGAACTCCTGTTCGCTGAGCTCCTTCTTTTCGATCACCGAAATGTCGCTGATGTCCTTAAGCAGTGATTTACCGTTCGAGCAGGTTTCTATCTGGCGCTCCACCTTGTACTTCTCGAGTTGCGATTTAGTGGCGGTGCTTTTGAAGGTGCTGTACGCGGAGATAGCGTCGTCAAAGCGATAGTTAAGCTGGTAAGCGCGGCCGAGATAATAGAACACTTCCTTTTCCACGCCTTGCTTCTTAGAAGCGAACTCCAGGTAAGTGACAGGTTTCTCTTTGTCGCCGCTGGCGTAGAGCATACAAACACCAAAGCGGTAATTGTAAGTGGGGTCCTTTGAGTATAAGCTTAGCAGCTGCGAATAGAGTGGGTAGGCTCCAACAAAGTCCTCGTTATTGAACAGCTTGTTGGCCTGCTTCTTAAGCTCCTCTTCCGAAGAAAACACATTTTGGGCAGTTCCTGACCAGGTCAGGAATAAGAGGGAAAGGGTAAAAAACAGCTTAAACAGCCTGAATTGCATATTTTTGGTATGAATTGCCGTAGCTCCGCAACCGTGTTAAAAGATTCAATTTTAAGCAATAATCCATAACCGAAACCCTCAAAGTTACTCATTTTTTAACGGAACCATGTTGATAATTAGGGCCTTTCGCCACCCTTAAAAACCCAGAAGATGTGTTTCGTGTATGAAATATTTTTGCCTGCGCCTGCGTTATTGCTGCGTGAAATGTTAGTTACTTGTTCATTACTATTTTTGTTCGAAGCATTGTGAAGCCGGTTGTTTTTATGATACTTTTGCGAGGCATTTCATCCCCCATTTCCCTTACTATCCGCTAACCCCTAAACTCCCGTATACATGTCGAAGAGAATGCTTGTGCTGGTTGCTGCGATCGCAGCGATCGCGGTGCTGTCCATTACCCTGTTCAAATTTGGTAAGAGCAAAGAGCTCATCCGAAAAGCCGACCCTGCCTTTGGCGAATACATTTCGGGCTATACGTCAGGTGTGATCTCCAGCGGTTCCACCATCCGCGTTCTATTGGTGAATGAAAGTGAAAAGGCGGAAGAGTCGGGCAAGCCTGTGGAGAGCGAACTGTTTAGCTTCAGCCCTTCTATCAAAGGAACTACCGTATGGGTCGACAAGCGTACCATCGAGTTCAGGCCGGAGCAAAAGCTTCCCGCCGGACAAGTGTACGACGCCAGCTTCAAGCTTTCTAAAGTTGTTGAAGTAAAAGACGGCCTCGGTGAGTTCGAGTTCGGCTTCCAGGTAATGCAGCAAAGCTTCGAGGTGTATGTGGATGGAATGACCACCACCGACAGAACCACCCTGCGCCTGCAGCGCCTCAACGGAACACTATCAACGGCCGACAATGCCGAGGATAAATCTGTTGAACAAGTGCTGAGCGCCACACAAGGCGGAAAAAAACTTCATGTAAAATGGGAACACCAGGGCGACGGTACCACCCACCGCTTCAGCATCGACAGCATTCGCCGCAGCGAAAAGCCCGATTCGGTACAACTGAAATGGAACGGCAGTCCTTTAGGAGTTGACATCAGCAGCGGACGTTCGGTAGAAGTGCCCGCGCTTGGCGACTTCAAAGTGATGGACGTAAAAGTGGTGAACGACCCTGAACAATACGCGGCACTTCAGTTCTCCGATCCTTTGCAGGAACAACAAACCATTGAAGGACTCGTAACACTTACCGGTTCCTATGGACTTAAATACCTGGTAGAAGGAAACGAATTGAGAGTATACCCCTCCTCCAGGATCAGCGGAGAAAAGACCATCGCTGTAGAGACCGGCGTGAAGAACATTCTTGGCATGCCGCTGAAAGCGAAGTACTCGATGAACATCATTTTCGAGGAACTGAAGCCGGCCATCAAACTGATGGGCAAAGGCGTGATCCTTCCGAGCTCTAACGGCCTCATCTTCCCCTTCCAGGCAGTGAGCCTGCGCGCGGTAGATGTGAAGATCATCAAGATATTCGAGAACAACATTCCCCAGTTCCTGCAAGTGAACAATTACGACGGCAGCAGAGAACTGAAACGTGTGGGACGCACGGTGCTTAAAAAGACCGTTAAATTAAAAGCCAAGAGCGCCCTCGATTTCACCAAGTGGAATACCTATTCACTCGACCTCGCCGAACTGGTGAAGGCCGAGCCGGGTGCCATCTATAAAGTGATCCTCAGTTTCAAGCGTAACTATTCCACCTATCGCTGCGATAACGCAAGCGATACAGAAAAACCCATCCTGGAAGAAGTAGGCGAAAAAGAAGATGATGACGATGATTCGAACTGGGATTATTACAGCGATTATTATTACGATGACTATTCCTACGGCGGCGGAGAAGAGTACGACGAAGATTATTACGAGTACGACTACAACGAGCGTTACCGCAACCGCGACAATCCCTGCACACCCTTCTACTACACACGCAATCGCGACGTAAGCCGCAACGTGATCGCTTCTGACCTTGGCCTTATCGCCAAGCGCGGAACAAGTGGCGCCATGAGCTTCATCGTGACCGACCTCAAGAGCACGCAGCCTGTTTCAGGAACCAGCATCGATGTGTACGACTTCCAGCAGCAGCTCATCTCAACGGTGAAGACCAACGGCGAAGGCATGGCGAACGTCGATCTGAAGAAGAAACCTTTCCTGCTGGTTGCCAAGAACGGCAAGCAGCGCGGCTACCTTAAGCTCGACGACGGATCTTCCCTCTCCCTGAGCATGTTCGATGTTTCGGGCGAGTCGGTAGAAAAAGGATTGAAAGGATTTATTTACGGCGAGCGCGGTGTATGGAGACCTGGCGACACGCTTTTCCTCAGCTTCATACTTGAAGACGAAGAGAAGACGCTCCCCAAGAACCACCCCGTAAGCTTCGAACTTCTCAATCCCCAGGGACAGGTACTGCGCAAAATGGTGCGCACCTCTTCGCTCAACGGCTTCTACAACTTCACCACTACTACTGAAAAGGAATCACCCACCGGCTTCTGGACCGCCAGGATCAAAGTGGGCGGCGTGACCTTCAGCAAGTCCATACAGGTGGAAACCATTATGCCCAACAGGCTCAAGCTAAACCTCGATTTCGGCGTGGAGCAATTGTCAGTGGCCAACAAGGACCTGAAAGGGATCCTGAACGTGAAATGGCTGAGCGGCGCGATCGCTAAAAATCTTAACACCAAAGTGGATGTGGTGCTCAACCAAACAAGCACCAGTTTCCCGAAGTACGAGAAGTACCGCTTCGATGATCCTTCGCGCAATTTCTATTCGGAATCACAAACATTGTTCGATGGAAAGATCAACGAGAAGGGCCAGGCGGAGATCGTGCCTGAACTTAACACCAGCAGTGCCGCTCCCGGCATGCTGCGTGCTTTCTTTACCGTAAGGGTATTCGAGGAAGGCGGCAACTTCAGCATCGACCGTTTCTCTCTCCCCTATTCCCCTTACAGTAATTATGTTGGGATGCAGATCCCCGAGACCGGCAACTACAGCAATACACTTGTTACCGACACCAACCACATCATTAATATAGCTACGGTTGACGACAAAGGGAAACCTGTTTCACGTACCGGCCTTAAAGTGCAGGTATATAAAGTGAACTGGCGCTGGTGGTGGGACAGTTATGATGGCGACCTTGCCAATTATGTAGGCAACACCTATCATCAGCCTTACTACTCTACTACCATCAACACATCAAACGGCAAAGGCCAATTCACGCTGCGTGTGAACCGTCCTGAATGGGGAAGGTTCTTCATCCGCGTTACCGACGAAGAGAGCGGCCATTCCACCGGAGAAACCGTTTACATCGACTGGCCGAGCTGGGCCGGAAGTTCGCCCAAAGGCAACGAAGGAGCTACACTGCTTTCCTTCACTTCCGACAAACAGAAATACAATGTGGGTGAGAAAGTAAAACTTACCATTCCCACAGGTGCTGAAGGCCGCGCACTGGTAAGCATCGAAACAGGAAGCAAAGTACTGGAAGCGCATTGGGTAACAGTCAAGCCCGCCTCCGCTAAAGCTTCGGCGGGCAAGGGTGAAGCCCCCAAAGGTGAAACTACTTTCGAGTTTCCCGTTACTGCGGAAATGGCACCCAACGTGTATGTTCACGTTTCTTTGATCCAGCCGCATTCGCAGGCCAAGAACGACCTGCCGATACGCCTCTACGGTGTGATACCCGTTAGCGTTGAAGATCCCATGACGCATTTGCGGCCTGTGATCAAAACAGCGGACGTATGGAAACCCGAAGAGAAGGCCAGCGTCACTGTTTCAGAAGAGACCGGAAAGGAAATGACCTATACCATCGCGGTAGTAGATGAAGGCCTCCTCGACATCACAAAATTCAAAACCCCTGACCCCTGGAGCTATTTCTACGCGAAAGAAGCGCTGGGTGTGAAGACCTGGGACCTGTTCGACATGGTGATGGGCGCTTACGGCGGTGAGCTGGAGCGTATCCTTGCCATTGGCGGTGACGGCGAAGGCGGAGGAAAGGACGGCAACAAGGCCAACCGCTTCAAACCCATGGTTCGTTTCTTTGGACCGCTGCACATCGGCAAAGGCGAGACAAAGACCACCAACTTCATTATGCCCAACTATGTTGGTTCGGTAAGGGTAATGGTGATCGCGGGACAAAATCTTGCCTATGGATCATCTGACAAAACTGTTCCTGTTCGCAAACCGCTTATGGTTCTCGCAACACTACCCCGTGTTGTTGGCCCCGGCGAGACCGTTGATCTTCCCGTTACCATTTTCGCAATGGAAAAACACGTGAAGAACGTGAACGTGGAGATCAAGGCCAACGAGTTCTTCACTGTGGAAGGCGGCAACAAACAATCGCTGAACTTCAAAGAAATTGGCGACGAAGTGTTGAACTTCCATTTGAAAGTAAGGTCGAAGCTGGGTGTTGGCAAAGTGAAAGTGGTCGCCACCAGCGGAAATGAAAAGTCGAGCTACGATATAGAGATCGATGTGCGCAACCCGAATCCCAAAGTGGTGAACGTGGTGGAAGCGGTTATCGAGCCCGGCCAAAGCTGGACAGGCGATTATACGCCGCCCGGCATGGAAGGCACCAATAAAGGAACGCTTGAACTTTCGGTGATCCCGCCCATCAACCTTGGCGAGCGCCTCAAGTACCTGATCGAATACCCGCACGGATGCGTGGAGCAAACCACTTCATCGGTATTCCCCCAACTGTTCCTCAGCGACATTATGGAACTGAACAGCGATTTCAAGATCGCCATCGATAAGAACATCAAGGCAGGCATCCAGCGCCTGAAAGGCTTCCAGCTTCCCGGCGGAGGTTTCTCCTACTGGCCCGGCGCCTACGAGGCCGATGATTGGGGCAGCACCTATGCAGGGCATTTTATGCTCGAGGCAGAGCTCAAAGGCTACGCCTTGCCTCCCGGATTCCTCGACAACTGGAAACGCTACCAGAAACAGCGCGCGGTGGCCTGGTCGCCGGCACGCTATGGCAGCAGGTATTATTACTATTATAACGACGGGCTCGAACAAGCATACCGTCTCTATACACTGGCACTTGCCAAGGCACCAGAGCTGGGCGCCATGAACAGGCTGAAAGAGTACAGCAAGCTGTCGCTCTCCGGCAAATGGACACTGGCAGCGGCTTACGCTATGGCCGGACAAAAAGAGACCGCCAAGAAACTGATCGAGAACGTTCCGACGAAGATCAACCGCTATTGTGAGATGGGATGGACCTACGGCTCCAGTGACAGGGACATCGCGATGATCCTGCAGACGCTTACCTTGCTCGACGAAAAGGCGAAAGGCGCAACTGTG
This sequence comes from Bacteroidia bacterium, assembly GCA_025451785.1. Classification (GTDB taxonomy): domain Bacteria; phylum Bacteroidota; class Bacteroidia; order JANWJV01; family JANWJV01; genus JANWJV01. The sequence continues at coordinate 8,961 of JANWJV010000055.1, forward strand.
CTGAAAGAGATCTCCACTTCATTGAGCAGCAACCAGTGGATGAGCACTCAAACCACGGCGTATTGCCTTATCGCGGTATCGAAGTTCGCGAAGATGGGCGGCGCCAGCAAAGAGATCATGTGCTCCTATGCCATCAACAGCAGCGGCTCCACCACTTTCAACGGCAAGATGCCGCTGAAGCAGGTGGACATGGCCCTGAAGAACAGCGTCTCGGCCGGAAAAGTGGAAGTGAAGAACAACGGCAAGGGCATCCTCTTCGCGCGTATCATCACCGAAGGCATTCCTGAAGCGGGTGATCAAAGCAGCGTGGAGAGCGACCTGAAGCTAAGCATCAATTACACCAAGATGGACGGCAGCGAGCTTGATCCTACCAAGCTGACACAAGGCACCGACTTCATTGCTGAAGTGACGGTGAGCAATCCCGGCACACGCGGCGAGTATCTTCAGATGGCACTTTCGCAGGTGTTCCCTTCGGGTTGGGAGATCCACAACACACGCATGGACGAAGGCGCATTGCCTGTGAAGAGCGATTATCCCACCTACCAGGATATCCGCGACGACAGGGTGTATACTTATTTCGACC
>JANWJV010000056.1 GCA_025451785.1 Bacteroidia bacterium
ACGCGGCAAAGCTGAGCATTGAGGACATCTGCAAGAACATTTCCAAATACCCGGCTCCTGTGAGGAACAATGGCGGCGGCCATTACAACCACAGCCTTTTCTGGAAGCTCATGAAGCCGAACGGCGGAGGTGACCCCACCGGCGATATTGCCACGGCCATCAATTCGGCTTTCGGTTCTTTTGCTGAGTTCAAAACACAGTTCGCCGCGGCCGCAGCCACCCGCTTTGGCTCCGGATGGGCATGGCTCTGCGTAAGCGGAGGAAAGCTGGCGATTTGCTCCACCCCTAACCAGGATAACCCCCTCATGGATATTTCAGACTGTAAAGGAACACCCGTACTGGGCCTTGATGTTTGGGAGCATGCCTATTACCTGAACTACCAGAACCGCAGGCCCGATTATGTGACCGCTTTCTGGAACGTGATCAATTGGGATGAGGTCAATTCTCTGCTTAAAAAGGCCAAATAAGCATCTGGCATTGTTATTGTATCAAGCCCCAAGTTTTTATAATTAATATAACCTAACCCCACAAAAAATGAAAAAACTTTCCATCGTGCTCCTGTCAGCAGCCCTGTGCTTTGCTATGCTAAAGCCCCAGGCCGCTATGGCACAAAAAGAAAAAGGCCAGTCGGTAGTAACCGTTGGCGCAGGAGCCAGCCTTGTAGGCATCCTCTTTAAGGCCATCACCACGCCCGTCAATTCATCCGGCGGATCTGCCAAGTTCAGCTCCACACCCGCTATCCTTGCTATGTATGATTTTGGTGTTACCGACCGTTTCAGCATCGGTGCTGCCTTCTCCTATCAGAGCTTCACAGGTACCTTTACCGATTGGGCGTATGACAACTCCCTCGGCGGAGTATCGGTTGCTACTTTTAAGGACCGTGTAACACGCCTTAATTATGCCGTTCGCCCCCTGTTCCATTTGGGCAACAACGATGACATGGACATGTACATCGGGCCCAGGATCGGTATGACCCAGTGGACCTTCAGCAGCAACAACCCTGATCCCTATTACGACAGTGGTGATTTTTATGATGGTTTTACCAGCAGGATACGAGTGCAGGTGCTTTATGGCATCCGTTATTTCTTCAACGAGCACATCGGCCTCAACGGCGAGATCGCCATCGGAACACCGTATTACATGATGGGCGGAATTAACTTCAAATTCTGATCACGCACGAAATACTGACCATGAAAAGGACCCGAAATAACGGGTCCTTTTTTTCTGTTATGATGAATCGAATAGCTATCGCTCTCCTCCTCTGCCTTGCCTGTTTCAGCGCCAGGGCCTCAGACACCCTTCTTAGCTGTGAAGTGATGCCTGTTAGCGGTGATACGGTATTGCTGCTTCCGCAGGAAGAGTATGCTCAAAAGCATCGCATCGGAAAAGGGCGCTTGCGCACACTGCTAAAAGAGAACCGGAAGACGATCGCTGCCGTGCTTGCCTTTCCAATTCCTTTCGGTTTTTTTGGCGGACACAGGATCTATCTTGGAACTAAGCCTTATGTGCCTTTTGTATACATAGGAACACTTGGCGGCTGCGCGCTGGTGCTTCCCTTCATCGACTTCTTTACCATACTGCTGTGCGATGAAGAGACCTTCAAAACTTTCGAAAACAATCCGCGGGTATTTATGTGGGCGAAGTGATCACTCCACCGTAACCGACTTCGCGAGGTTACGGGGCTGGTCAACATTACAGCCGCGCATTACCGCTATGTGGTAAGAGAGCAATTGCAGGGGAACCACCGACACCAGCGGCACCAATAGTTCATCCGTTTCAGGGATCTCGATGGTATAATCGGCAAGGTCTTTCACCACCTGGTCGCCTTCGGTAACCACCGCTATGATCTTTCCCTTCCTTGCTTTTACTTCCTGTATGTTGCTTACTACCTTTTCGTAAGAGCCACCCTTGGTCGCTATCACGAACACGGGCATTTCCTCGTCGATGAGCGCGATGGGGCCGTGCTTCATCTCGGCGGCAGGATAACCTTCGGCATGTATGTATGATATCTCTTTCAGCTTCAGCGCGCCTTCCAGTGCGACCGGGAATGTATATCCCCTGCCCAGGTAAAGGGCATTGGTGGCATTCTTATACACCTCGGCAATGTATTTCACTTTGTCGTTGGCCTGCAGTACCTTCTCCACCTTCGCGGGAATGGATTCCAGCTCGCTCAGCAATTGGTGAAACCGCGAAGAGGAAATGCTTCCTTTTCTGTGCGCGATGCGCAGCGCCATAAGCGTGAGCACCGTTACCTGCGCCGTAAATGCTTTTGTTGATGCCACTCCTATCTCGGGACCCGCGTGGGTATAAGAACCCGCGTGCGTGGTGCGCGGAATGGTAGAACCAACTACGTTACAAACACCTATAATGGTAGCGCCTTTCGACTTGGCCAATTCTATCGCGGCAAGGGTATCGGCCGTTTCACCCGACTGGGAGATGGCGATCACCACATCGTCTTCGTAAATAATGGGGTTGCGGTAACGGAACTCCGAAGCGTATTCCACTTCCACAGGGATGCGTGCCAGCTCTTCAAAAAGATATTCGGCCACCAGGCCCGCATGCCATGAAGTGCCGCAGGCAACAAATATGATACGCTTGGCATTGAGGAACTTCTGCTCGTATTCAATGATACCACCCAGGTTCACAATGCCGCGCTCAGAGCTCAATCGTCCGCGCATACAGTCCCTGATGGAACGCGGCTGCTCGTAGATCTCTTTCAGCATAAAATGATCGAAGCCGCCTTTCTCGAGCGCCTCCAGCTTCATCTCCAGCTCCTGCACATAAGGAGTCTTCGCCTTGTTCTTGATGGTCTTTATCTTGAGCTCGCCCTTCCTGGGGATGAAGGCGATCTCTTCGTCCTCGAGGTACACCACGTTCTTGGTATATTCCACGATGGGCGTGGCGTCAGAAGCAACAAAGAACTCGTTCTCGCCGATGCCGATCACCAGCGGGCTGCCTTTCTTCGCTGCGATGATCTCATCGGGGTTGTCCTTAGAGATGACCACGATGGCGTACGCGCCGATCACCTCGTTGAGCGCGATGCGCACAGCGTCGCCCAGTCTCACGTTCTCGTTCTTCTTAATGTCTTCAATAAGATGGATGAGCACTTCCGTATCGGTGTCGCTCAGGAAAGTATGTCCGCGCTTTTTCAATTCCGCTTTCAGCGGCGCGTAGTTCTCGATGATCCCATTATGGATGATCACCATGTTCTTGCTTTCAGAATACTGGGGATGCGCGTTAACATCGTTGGGAACACCGTGCGTAGCCCAGCGGGTATGCCCCATACCTAGCGTTCCTTCCTTGTCCTTGCCTTCAGCAAAGGCTTCTAGATCGCTCACCTTGCCCTTGCACTTATACACGTTCAGATCGTTGTTAAGGAGCGCTACACCCGCGCTGTCGTAGCCGCGGTACTCGAGCCGGTGCAGGCCCTTGATGAGGAAGGGATAGGCCTGCCTCGTTCCGATATAAGCTACTATTCCGCACATGGTCTAGTACAGTTTGGTATATGTCAAACGTAAACGCATTTTATACGTGGCGTTGCCGCCGCCGCCCAGCACTACCCTCCTGAAACCAGTGGCGGAACCTTCGCTGAACTTTTTGGCGGAACAAATATACAAGCCATAATTTTCTTCCGTGCCCGAAAGGATGCCCTGGATATGGCGGGCAATGTTGAACCTGTATTCCTGCGTGCTGGCATTGTACACACCGCCAAAATAGGTCTCACCTTCATACTGGTCCTTCAGCTCCTGCGTATTACCGTCAGCGCCTATCGAAAGCAGGGCAAGGGAAACGGGAGCCGCGTAAACGGAGGTGGAGGCAGGTTCAACACGAAGCACCAGCTCTGCTTTGTTAACGGCAATGGCCCCGGGAAGCGTAAGGTTCTTGAGGTGCGGGAAAACGATCTTCGTTCTTACACCTGCCATCGGCTGAACATACACAAGGTTTTGGCCCAGGTTCGAATCAGCGTATTGTTTTGTAACGTCGCTCAGCTCATCATCATGTATAAAGTGCCCGATGCGCGCCGAGGAAGAAGAGCTGATGCCGAAAGTGAAATTGCTTTGCTTGCCTTTGCTGCTGAACTTGTTGCGGTAATACAGTGTGATGCCCGACTGCGCGTCGGTAAGGCTCATGGCAAAGATAGCGCCCTGTCCGGGAGCATGCGCGCTGGAGCCGGTGATACAGAGGCCTTTGAAATAACTGAGGAACGCTGTGTTATCGGTAAAGCCGCCCTGGCCGAGGAAGCCCTGGCCGAAAGCGTTGCTGAGCCGGATCCTGATCTGGGGCTTTAAAGTAGTGGTACCGATCTTAACACTGTCGGCAGGCTTAGGCACAAAGGTATAGGAGGCTAGTTCGTTGCCGTCGTAGCCTATGCTGCGGTTCGAATAATAAATACTGTCGCGGAAAATGGCCTGGTTAAGCTGGTATACCTTAAACGTTTGAGGATCGAGGCTGCCGTAATAATCACCTTTATAAACAAGCGACAATACCACCGAGTCGATCTGCATCTCCGAAGGATTGCCGAAGGTAACGGAGTTGGTGCTGAACTGCGTGAAAACAGAAGCGCTGGTCTTGCCGAACACCGGGTCATTATAGCTTCCCAGGAGGTTGAAGGTGGTTTCGTCCGATCGTACCGAATCTTCGGAAGTGGCATACGTGCGCAGGCTTACCGAGTCGGTAAAGAGGGTGTTCAGGAGGTCTTCCTCAGGCTGAACATCAAGGCCTATTTCGCTTGATTTGTTGCAGGAAAAAGCAAGAAGGGCGAGGCCGGAAAATAAAAAAACTTTTGCCCCAAATAAGCGGGGCAAAAGTCTGGTGATCTTTTTATGGTTCAGATGCATTCGCGTTTAAGCCAGTACCGCGGCATCTTCGAGTACTGCATCATAAAACTCATCGTACGCATCGATGTATTCGTCCGGTGACTTATAATCCAGAACGGGCTTGCCGGTCTTTTTAATGTACTTATCAACTTCCGCGTTGATCTTGGGACTTCCCTTGATCACTGCGTCCGACATAGCGATAGCCGCTTTGGTAACGTTGGCGAAGTTGGGTGTCTTCAGCAGCTCAACATCCTGCTTTTCGATACCGTCGAACTGCAGTTTACGTGCGTAGTCTTTGTTGAGGGGTGTGCTGAACTCATCGTCATACACCGAGTAAACGATCTTGGTGTCGGCGAAGAGGGGGTTATCGCTGAATGACTTCTTGAGGTACAAGGGCACCAGGTTGGTGATCCAGCCATGGCAATGAACGATATCGGGAGCCCATCCGAGCTTCTTCACGGTTTCGATAACTCCGCGGCAGAAAAAGATGGAGCGCTCGTCGTTATCCTCGAAAGGTTTGCCTTTAGCATCACTGAGGACAGCCTTGCGCTGAAAATAATCTTCGTTGTCAATGAAATAAACCTGCATGCGTGCTGACTGAATGGAAGCTACTTTAATGATAAGCGGGTGATCGGTATCATCGATGATCAGGTTCATTCCTGAAAGCCTGATAACCTCATGCAACTGGTTGCGCCTTTCGTTGATGCTGCCGTAACGGGGCATGAACGTCCTGATCTCTTTCCCTCTCTCCTGGATACCTTGCGGCAAATAACGGCCGATAGTACCCATGGCAGTTTCATCGAGGTAAGGCGTGATCTCCTGGGATACAAATAAAACTTTGGCTTTTTTCATGTGGATTTTGGTGCGGTTAGTTAAAAATCGAACAAAATTACGAATTTTTCATCGCATTATCAAGATTTTAACATTAGTTTTGACCCTCCTCCCATTGGGGAAAACGCCGGTCCCTCATATCTATTTAATTGTCAGATAGATAATACCCATTTGATGAATACTGTTACCACTGCCGCCGAGCTCAAAAGCATTGTTAATAACTTCCGTTCCCAGGGTAAGATCATCGGTTTTGTGCCCACTATGGGTGCCCTGCACCAGGGGCACATCAGCCTTGTAAAAAGAGCAAAAAGTGAATGCAATGTGGTGATTTCCAGCATTTTCGTGAATCCTACCCAGTTTAACGATAAAAAGGACCTGGAGAAATATCCCAGAACCTATAATAAGGACGCTGAAATGCTCCAAAATGTTACTTGCGATATTCTTTTTTATCCATCCGAAAAAGAGATCTATCCCGAGCCCGATACAAGGGTATTCGATTTCGGTAACCTGGGCAATGTAATGGAAGGCAGCCAACGGCCTGGTCACTTTAATGGAGTAGCACAGGTAGTGAGCCGGCTCTTCAATATAGTACAGCCCCACAAGGCCTATTTCGGTGAAAAGGATTTTCAGCAACTGGCCATCATTAAACAACTGGTAAAACAGCTTTCCATCACGGTACAGATCATCCCCTGCCCTACCCTGCGCGAAGCTGACGGACTTGCCATGAGCTCACGCAACGTTCGCCTGAGCCCTGAAGAAAGAAAGGCGGCGCCGCTCATAGCACAAACATTATTTAAGGTAAAGGAGCTTTACGCAACGAAGACCATTAAGGAGCTTAGTACTTTCGCGAAGCAACAGATCGGCACGCAAAAGCTTATGGAGCTTGAGTATTTTGAAATAGTGAACGCCACCACGCTGCAGCCTGCTGACACCAAAGGAGCAGCGGGCGAGAATGTGGCCTGCATAGCCCTGCGGATGGGCTCTACACGTTTGATCGATAATATAATCCTCTGATCATGAAAAGTGGGATAAAGATCACCCTGCTAACGCTGATCATCTTCGTACTCTCTTTTCCGAAGATCGAGCCGGTGATCGATCCAGGCATAGACCCTCCCCTGCTCTGGGCTTACAACTTTTTCCTCGACGAGGGCATCCATTCCGGCACCGAGATACTTTTTACGCACGGCCCCCTTGCGTTCCTTATCGCGCCGCTGCCAATGGGCAATAACCTGTTATTGGGCATCCTGCTGATATCGCTCATTCATATTCTCTTTATCTATTCTTTTCTCCGCACGCTGGCGCTTGCCCGGCCCGACCATTGGTGGCAGCTTTCTCCTCTTGTTCTCCTGCTTACCGTTTCGCTCGGCACCGAGTACCTAATCATCGGCATCAGCGCCTGCGCGTTGGTGATGCATTCGATGAGCAACAACAAATACTGGCTGCTCTGCGCTTCACTGTTCGCCGCCTTCGGGCTTTTTGTGAAAGCCTATATAGGTATCATGGCCATCATCAATGTGATGTCGTACGCGGGCGCCTTGTTCCTCTTCTCAAAAAGATGGAGGGAAGCATTCATTGCCGGGCTGGGCATGGCTGCGTCCTTTGGCCTGCTCTGGATCTGCACCAACGGTTCGCTGGAAGGAAGTGGAAAGTTCTTAAAGGCCACCATCGAATTCTCAAAAGACAACTCCTCCGCCTCTTCACTTTATCCTGAGAATAACTGGGCTTTACTGGGTGGCGCCATCTGGCTCGCTGCCGTGCTGCCTTTCGCGATGCGTGAAAAAAAAGCATGGATGTTCTACGTTGCGTTCGCGCTGCCGGTGTTCGCAGGATGGAAGCACGGTATGACCCGCGAAGACATTTACCACGTAGAAGGTTTCTTCTATTACCTGGTGATGGTGTTCCTGCTCCTTTGCGTGATCTCTGAGAAGCTGAGCAGGTTCCATGTGGCCATCGCCCTCGGTTCGCTCCTGCTTTTTCACATGAACATAAAGAACTGCGAGAACTACCGTGAGAGCTCATTTTCCTTTGCGGGCCCCGCCAACTTCGCGGAAGTTTTTTTCGGTTATAACACCCTGCTGAAAGAAAGCGAGGCAGGAACGGCCAAGCGTATGGAGCCGCTGAAGCTCGATAAAAAAATGAAAGACGCGATGGGCAGCGCCTATGTGGATGTGTACCCCTGGAACTTCTCCTATATCCCAGCGAACGGCCTTAACTGGAGGCCACGACCGGTACTACAAAGCTATGCCACTTATACCCATTGGCTTGATGAACAGAACGCGAATCATTTCCGTTCATCGCGCGCACCGAAGCATATTTTATGGGAACTGGTGGGCGATCGCTGGGGAGGTGAGTTCGGCAGCATCGATAACCGTTATGTGCTGAACGATGAGCCACGCACTATCTTAAGCATTCTCGACCGGTACAAGCTAACGATGAAGAGCAATAAGATCTTGCTTTTCACGCGCGACGACGGCGACCACCTTGGCGGAACAGAAAGCCTTAGTAAAGATACCGCGCGCTGGAACACCTGGGTAAAAGTACCCGAGCAAGAGGGCATATTGAGAGTGAAGGCACGCATACGAGGAAAGGTCCTGCGTTTCCTGAAGACACAACTATACAAGGACGGGAGCTTTCACATTGAATATAAGCTTGACAACGGCGAGATAAAAAAATACCGCATTGTGCCCGCCATGGCCACCGAAGGCATTTGGGTGAACCCGCTGGTGCTGCATCCCTCGATGAACCACACGGAGCCTGTTGTAAAAGAGATACGCTTCAGCTGCAGCAACGAAAAACTAATGAAAAAAGAGATCGCCATTGAATGGACGATCACCAGGGTAAACGGCGAGGGCAGTTCATTCGCGCTGTTCGGGAAGACAAGCAGGCTTGAAAATGATACCAGCACTTTAATGAGCAGGTACGGCTTTGAATCTCCCGCTGAAAAGGAGTGGTGGGCCGATAACAAATTCATAAGCGCTAAGAACGCGCATACCGGCACTGCTTCATTTCTTATGGGAGATGACCTTACCTACTCCGCCACATTTACCAAACCGCTTTCGGAACTTAACGGAGGCCGATCCATCCTTGTTACCGCATCCGTATGGGGCATGTATCCGGCGAAGACACGCGAGGCCAGCCTGGTGATCTCCGTAGAAGAAAACGGCAAGGCGGTGGTGTGGGAAGCTGTTCCTTTTTCATCGTTCATCAGCTCCAAAGGCGAATGGCTGCCGGTATCCATCACACGCAAGGTGAATGGCGCTTACGGACGCGCCGCGGTACTTAAAGTATATGTGATGTGCGCCGGCAAAGGACTGCTGCTCCTTGATGATATGGAGGTGGTAGCGAGACCAATGCCTGCAGAATAATTCCTTACCTTTGCCTTCCCTATGGAAATACAGATCCTCAAATCGAAAATACACCGTGTAAAGGTGACCGAGGCCGACCTTAATTACATCGGCAGCGTGACCATTGACGAAGACCTGATGGATGCTTCGAACCTCATCGAGAACGAACAGGTGCATGTGCTGAACTATACGAACGGTGAGCGCATTATCACGTATGTGATCAAAGGCAAAAGAGGCTCCGGCATCATCTGCCTTAACGGTCCAGCCGCGCTGAAGTTCAAGGTGGGCGACAATGTGATCATCCTCTCGTACGCCAATATGGAATTTGAAGCGGCAAAAAAGTTCAAGCCTTCCATCGTGTTCCCCGACATCAGCAACAACTCGCTCAAGAAATAGATTTTGGCATCCGGCAAGCTTACATCGGTCATCAAATACCTTCTCTTTCTTGCCATTGGTATTTTGCTGATGTATTTCGCTTTCAAAGGCATCAGTTTCAGCGAGATGCTGGATGTTTTGAAAGACACCAATTATACCTGGGTGATCCTTTCGCTGGTGGTGGCCTGGTTCGCATTTATGAGCAGGGCTTACCGATGGATCATCCTCATAGAACCCCTGGGGCATAAACCAAAATTGAAAAGCACTTACAACAGTTTGATGGTTGGGTATTTCGCCAACCTTGCCTTTCCCCGTATCGGCGAGATCACGCGCTGCGCCACACTTTACGAACTTGAAAAAACGCCGGTCGATTCTTCCTTCGGCACTGTAGTTGCCGAACGCGTGATCGACCTGATCTGTTTGCTCACACTTCTCCTGGTCACGTTCATCTGGAAGTCGGCGGAGATAGGCGCTTTCTTTTCTGAGAAGATCATGCAACCCATCATCGACAAGTTCGCCTCGCTGCCTATGGTGTTCCTGATCATAGCTGGTGCTGTAATTCTTATCCTTCTTTCGCTCCTCGTTGTTTTTCGAAAGCGTATCCTGCAAATGAAGTTCGCGCTAAAGATAAAAAGCCTACTGACCGGCGTTTGGGAAGGCCTTCGTACGGTGTTCCGCCTCAAACGCAAAGGAGAATTCCTGCTCCACTCGGTTCTTATCTGGACCTTTTATTTCATCATGACCTATATCTGCTTCTTCGCCATCGAGCCCACATCAGGCCTGGGGCCCATGACCGGCCTTTTTATATTGGTGGCCGGAGGTTTCGGCATGAGCGCCCCTGTTCAGGGCGGCATAGGTGCCTATCATATCATCGTGAGCGGCGCGCTTACGCTTACCGCCATCACCGGCGCTGTCATCAGCCCAAAGGAGGGCCTCGCATTTGCATTCCTCATGCATACCTCACAAACACTGTTGGTGGCGTTGCTCGGAAGCATTTCGCTTATCAGCATTATCATCGCAAAAAGAAAGCTACTGAAGAATGAGCAAGCTTGATATCATTTGGGCGAAGGTGTTAACGCGCGAAACGCTGCCAAAGCAATTGCAGCTCTGGCGCTTTCACAGCAACACCATTGTGTTCACCAACGGCTGCTTCGATATCCTTCACCGCGGCCATATTGATTATCTCTCCAAGGCAGCCGACCTGAGAAATAAACTGGTAGTTGGCATTAACACCGACAGCTCCGTGAAACGCCTGGGCAAAAGCGATGCGCGGCCTATACAGGATGAGACCTCCAGGGCGCTGCTCGTTGCTTCGCTGGGATTTGTTTCGGCCGTTGTATTGTTTGATGAAGACACTCCTGCCGAGTTGATAAAGATCGTTCAACCTGAAACACTGGTGAAAGGTGCCGATTACGACGCGGAGGAGAAAAACCCCGCGAGCCCCAAGTACATTGTGGGCTCCGACCTGGTTCGTACCAATGGCGGAAAAGTAGTGACCATTCCATTCCTTGATGGCTTTTCCACTACCGCCATCGAAAAAAAGATAAAAGGATAAGATGGCGATCAAGACCAAAACGAAGACCAGTTTTTTCTGCCAGAACTGCGGAGCATCCTCCCCGAAATGGATAGGACGTTGCCCTTCTTGCAATGAGTGGAACACCTACGTAGAAGAAGTTATCTCCAAGGACGACAAGCCCACGCCCGGCATTAGTCTCAGCTCACAGCGCTCCCCGAAACCTCAATCGGTTGAAGAGATCAGCCTCGAGGCCGGCCACCGAATCAATGTTCCTGACACGGAATTGAACCGGGTGCTTGGCGGCGGACTGGTTCCCGGCTCACTGGTATTGTTCGGGGGCGAGCCGGGCATCGGCAAGTCCACGCTCATGCTGCAGGTAGCGCTGAGCATGAAAGACCTTAAGGTATTGTATGTGTCCGGCGAAGAAAGTGAGCAGCAGATACGCATGCGTGCCGAACGCCTGGGAATGAAAAATCCCGGATGTTATGTGCTCACTGAAACAGGAACACAAAATATCTTTAAGCAAATAGAGCTACTGGAGCCCGACCTGCTCATCATCGACTCCATACAAACACTTCACACCGCTCACATCGAGTCATCGCCGGGCAGCGTTTCGCAGATACGCGAATGTGCCAGCGAGCTGATGCGCTTCGCCAAAGAGAGCAGCACGCCTGTTTTTCTTATTGGCCACATCACCAAGGACGGAAGCCTTGCGGGTCCCAAAGTGCTGGAACACATGGTTGACACCGTGCTTCAGTTCGAAGGCGACCGCAACCATGTATATCGTTTGCTGCGCGCCAACAAGAACCGTTTCGGCTCCACCAACGAACTGGGCATTTACGAAATGCAGGGCTCGGGTTTGAGGGAAGTGAGCAATCCTTCGGAGATCCTTATCACTAATCGCGAAGAGCCGGTGAGCGGTGTGGCTATTGCCGCTACCATGGAAGGCCTGCGGCCCATGCTTATTGAAACACAGGCGCTGTGCAGCACCGCCGCCTACGGCACCCCTCAACGTTCTTCCACCGGCTTCGACCTGCGGCGCCTCAGCATGCTGCTGGCAGTGCTTGAGAAAAGGTGCGGCTTCAGGCTCGCGGCAAAAGACGTGTTCCTGAATTTAGCGGGCGGAATACGTGTTGAAGATCCCGCCATCGACCTGGCAGTGGTATGCGCCATCCTTTCTTCTTCGGAGGACATTCCTATCAAGCCGCAGATCTGTTTCGCTGCGGAGGTAGGACTCAGCGGCGAGATCCGCCCTGTGACCCGTATCGACCAGCGTATCTCCGAAGCCGAGAAACTGGGCTTCGAACAAGTGTTCATTTCCAAATACAATAAGAAAGGCCTCGACCTGAAGCAGTACACGATCAAAGTAACAATGGTGTCGAAGATCGAGGAAGTGTTCAACGCGCTCTTCGGCTAGGCGGGCAGCGGCTTTTTTATCCTTGCGTCCACCCAAAGGCCTATCTTGAAATTATCGATGATCCTCTTTTCTCCCGGATCCTCTGCCAGCTTCTCTAGATCCTTCTTCAGCTGAACGAATCTACGCCGTCTTTCTTCCTCTGCCCTGATCCCCACATTTTCCTTCACAAACTTCAGCATCAGCTGCTCGAAGCGGTTATGCTGGTTTCGCTTCGACAAGGCCCTGTAGGTAGAACGGATACTGCTCTCCAGCAGGTCTTCGTCACCCATCTCAAAATGGATCATCAGGTTGAGGATACGGAGGAAACAGTATTCCTGTTCGAAGTCCTTGATAGGGGTCTCGTCAAGTGCCTTGTTCAGCAGGCGAAGTGATTCCCGCAGGTTACCACAATAGAAATTGAAAAGACAGCCGTGAATGAAATAAGCGCTCATCCATGTTCCGCGCACTTCTGTATCGTGCTGTTTGATACGGCTGTTTATCTCATTGAAAAAACGCAAGCCTTTTTCGAACTGCGCGCTGTAATGATATATGGTGAGCTTAAGCGCTCCTGTGGTGAGAAACACTTCCCACTGCATCTTTTCAGTGGCCGAAGGGATCTTGTTCATCTTCGCGATCACCGCCAGGGCCTCTTTGTCGTGGCCGTTCTCCATGTACACGATGAGCAAGGCGTTCAATATGGTTATATACCCCCATGGGTCATCAGCGATCTGGTGCTTGTTGGCTTCCCAAACCTCCACCCTCTTTTCCATGAACCGTATACTGTTGTCAACATCGGCCATGGCCCGGCTGAACAATCCATGCGCGCCCCAGTACATGCTTTTGGCTCTGAAGGAGAGTGCCTTCTTTTCATCCTTCAGAAGAGCGTGCTCGATAAGATGCCGGCGGCCCTCGTGCTGGTCGCCGCGCAAAAAGCGCTGCCGCTGAAGCTGGAAGATCTTTGCTTCTTCTTCCATATATCCCTGTTCGTTCTGAAGCACCGAAAATATCTTTTGAATGAGCACAGCGTTCTCTTTGAAGAAACGCTCGAGGGCTTCGTAATCCCTTTTGCTCCGCATGATCCTCAGCTCCCAGCGAAGTATTTCCAGCAGGTATGTATAGCGCTCAAAACGCAGGGCTGTCTTCTTCGCTTTCTCCACCAGCTTTTCGCAGTAAGCGTATTGCGCTTTTTCGAAGACAATGGAAATATACCCCAACAGTTCGTTCAGCTCCAGGTCTGAGTTCTTTTGTCCATAATATACCCGAAGGCTTTTCAGGATAAGGTTCTGCAGGTAGTTCTTCACCGCCGCGAAACGCTTCACAAAAGGCTCGCCTTTATGCTTTCGCTTTATTTCCACTTCATCGTACTTCTCCTGTTTTTCGATGATATAGAACAGCTTCATGTATTCGTTCTGCTCACCGATCACATGATGCGAGGTATACAGCGCGAAATGGCGTCGCTCCGATCCGCTCAGGGATTTGATAAGATGAAAGAGGTCTTCGGAGGGTGTCATGGCCGGATAAAAGTAAGTCATTCTTCAGAAACACCCCGCAGACTTCGAATAATGCCCCCAACATTGGTTTGTCGCGGGCTCGCAGAGCCTCTACTTTTGATCAACATTCCTGCCTTCGCGAATAAACGCTTCGGCAGACAAAGAAAAACTAAAGGCCATGAAAACAAAACAACTATTCCTAAGCATCATCTCCACTATTTGCTTTGCGGGTTTTATAAATGCGCAAACACCCAATTTTGTTTGGGCAAGGCAGACCAACGGCAATGGCAACAGCAACTCCATGAGCATTAGCACCGACGCTGCCGGCAACAGTTATATAATAGGTGATTTTATAGACACCCTGTACGTGGGCAGCTTTAAACTGGTGCCTTTGGGGTGTTATAATGTGTACATCGCTAAGTATGATCCGGCGGGAAATGTGTTGTGGGCAAAGAAGATCTACAATGGCGCTGGGTATGACATTGTTGCCGATGCGGCCGGGAACTTCTACATCACAGGATATTTTGTGATGAACACTACCATCGGCAGTTTCAACCTGTCGTCTAAAGGCATGACGGACATGATCATTGCTAAGTTCGATACCTGGGGAAATCCCATTTGGATAACCACACCCGGAAACAGTTATATGGCTGCTACTGAGTACGGTTCCAGCATCGAGATCGATGCGGCCGGAAACAGCTATGTAGCAGGAACATTCAGCGACAGTGCTATGTTCGGCAGCACCAAAATAATGAGCGCCGGAAGCAGCGATATATTCGTTGCCAAGTTCAACCCGGCAGGACAAATGTCATGGGTGAAGACTGCCGGTGGTATTAATATTGACATGGGATATGGTATCGCCCTGGATCCCACGGGCAACTGCTTTGTGACAGGAAACTTTATCGGCACCGCCTGGTTTGGCAACACCTCATTCACCTCAGGCAGCTCTAATGGTCTTAGCTATTGGGATGTGTTCGTGACCAAGTATGACAACGCGGGCAATTTGCTGTGGGCCAAGCAGGCAGGAAGCCCCATGTATGATTACGGCAGCGGTATCACCGCCGATGCCGCGGGCAATTGCATCGTCACCGGCCATTTCATGGGTACAGCGCAATTCGACAACATCACCGTTAATACCCAGGGAGGCCGTGATATATTCGTAGCTAAATACGACGGTAACGGCAACGCCCTTTGGGTGAACACCGCGGGCGGGCTCTATGACGACTATGGCAAGGACATTGACATTGACGCCGCCGGTAATACTTATGTGACCGGTAATTATTACGGCTCCGCCACCTTCGGCAATACTAATTTTAATTCCTCTGGGTATCGCGACATCTTTATCGCCAAGTACACTTCCACCGGCACACAAGCCTGGGTAAAGAGCGCCACCGGCAGCAACAGCAATTCCTATTACAATTCTATCTCAGTACATCCCAGCGGCGATCTTTATGTATCAGGCAGCTTTGGTGGCAGCGTGGTAATGGGGGGCACTACTCTTACCGCCACCTGCACTTCTTGTTACGAGCACGCATATGTAGGCAGGCTGAGCTCCGAGACCACTGCGGTGGGCGAAAGGGAGATCTTTATGGGAACCAGCATCTATCCCAATCCCACATCAGGCAACGCTACCCTGGAATACACGATCGAAAAGAACGTTAGCCAGGCCCGTCTCGAGCTTTATAATATGACAGGAGAACTGGTTAGCAGCATTACCCTTGAGGGAGATGCGGGCGCTCACAAGGCATTCCTTTCACTTGACAAACTGCCTGGCGGGGTTTACCTGGCAGTGATCAACGCGGAAGGAAAACGCCATGCGGCGCAGCGCATCACCCTGCTTGGGAACTAACAGACTTAGGATAATGAGCCGCTTTTAGGTTTGCCCCGCTGGTGCGGGGCAAGCTATTTTTGGGAGTATGAAAAACAAAGCCATGAAAAAACTGATCCTCTTCAGCGGCAGCATCCTTACAGCAGCCGCTCTGCAGGCGCAGACCCCGAACTGGGCCTGGGCCACACAGCCACAAGGAAACGGGAATTCTTATTCCCAGTGCATCGCTGCCGACAATGCGGGCAACAGCTACGTAATGGGTGAGTTCTGCGATACCCTTTACATAGGTAACCAGATGCTGCCAAGCAATACCTGCGGCAATGTGTTCCTGGCGAAGCTGGACCCTGCGGGCAATTTTATTTGGGCACAATGGCTTTTCATGGGCGACGCCTTTGCGATTGCTACCGACCCCGCAGGCGATGTGATCATTGCCGGAAGGATACAAGCGACCACAGTCCTTGGCAATTCTTCCTTTTATGTTAAGGGCGCGTCAGACATAATCATCGCGAAGTTCGGCCCTAATGGTAATGTTGTCTGGGCGGAACAGGCAGGCAGCAGCGGAGGTCATTTCGAAAATGGCAATGGGCTGAGCATCGACGCTGCCGGAGATATCTATCTTTCAGGGACCTTTTGCGACAGCGCCTGGTTTGGTAACTCTTTGCTGGTAGGGAAAGGATTGACCGATGCTTTCGTTGCTAAATATTCATCAGCCGGAAACGTGTTATGGGTGAGAGGCGGAGGGGGTGCCGGTTTTGATTCGGGTTCTGATGTTGCAGTTGACGGCAGCGGCAATTGCTTTGTTACAGGCTTTATAAAAGACACCGCATGGTTCGGTAACCAGATGCTGACCATTAACCAAAACTGGATGTATAAATGCTACAACCTCTTTCTCGCCAAGTACGATAACATGGGAAACCTGTTGTGGGTGAAACAAGGGACAGGCAACAGCGATATATGGGGAACGGGAGTGGCTACCGATGCTTCAGGCAACTGCTGTGTGAGCGGTTATTTCACCGGCTCATGCACATTCGGAAATACCAGCCTTACAGCGGCTGGTCAGCAATACCGCGACATCCTGGTGCTGAAGTACGACGGATCCGGAAATGTGCTTTGGGCAAACAAGGCCGGAAGCACTTATACTGATATGGCGGAAGAAGTTATTTCAGATAACGCCGGCAATTTTTACGTTACAGGCAATTACATGAGCAATGTTTTCTTCGGCAACATCAGCGTTGGGGGCATTGGCGGCTGGGACCTTTTCGTTGCCAAATACAATTCATCGGGCAACCCGGTATGGGTACAAACCGCCGGCGGAGGACTTAATTCAACCACCGGCTATAACGCAATTGCCATGAATGCCAGCGGGGATATTTTCCTTGCAGGATATTTCAACTATAACTTTACGATGGGCAACACCTCACTGCTTGCCGGACAAAAAGGTCATTCCTATTTCGCCAAGCTTAGCAGCACTACGGGTGTGGAAGAGACGCCTTACGAGGGCAGTCTTACTATTTACCCCAACCCTTCATCCGGAGAGGTTTTCATACGCAGCCATTCCGAAAAGATACGCCGTATAGAACTGGTCAATTCACTTGGCCAGGTTTGTTTCAATATGCCGCTCCAGGGTGTCCACCCGGTGGAACTTGAACATCCTGCTCCTGGCATCTACTTTATACTTGCTTATGACGCCGAAGGCAAACGCCTCGGTACCGAGAAACTGATCATAAAATAAAAGACCATGAAAAAAAACGCACTCCTTCTTTGCAGCCTGCTCGTCGCAGCCTGCTCGCTAGCACAAAACCAGAACTGGTCATGGGCCAAACAGAGCACTGGCATGGGTTACGTGATCATGCACACGGTGGCGGTGGACGCCGCCGGCAATAGCTTTGTCACCGGCCGCTTTTGCGATACCCTCGTAGTGGGAAGCCTCTCCATTCCAACACAAACCTGCGGGAATGTGTTCATTGTGAAACACGATGCTTCTGGCAAAGAGATATTTGCCAAATGGCTTTGCTATGGTGAGGGAATGGACATTGCCACGGACCCCGCCGGTAACATTTACATTGCAGGGCAGTTTTTCGGAACAGCGAACTTCGGCAATACCGCCATCACCGCCACCGGAATGTCGGACATGTTCATTGCCAAGTTCGACCCCAACGGAAATAATATATGGGCTGAAAGGGCCGGTGGTCCCGGTCTCACGTTTGCCTACGCGACCAGCCTGGCCCTGGATGCGGCCAACAATTGCTATGTGACCGGCTCCTTCGACACTTCCATTACATTCATGAATACCACGCTTAACGGCAATGGCAACAGGGATATCTTCACAGCAAAGTACGATGCCGCCGGTAACTATCAATGGGCACAGGTAACTACCAGCGTGATGCCCGCCTACCCCGAGGAGATCGCTGTTGACCCCAGCGGGAATTGTTTTGTGACCGGCACTTTTCTTGACGATTGCTGGTTTGGCAGCACCAAGCTCAGCTCCCCAATGTTCGGACTCAATATGTACAGCGATCCCTATATCGCGAAGTATTCCTCAACAGGAACACTTCTGTGGGCGAAGCAGGGAGCAGGCGCTTCCTATGATTTTGGTTATGGCATTGCCGCCGACGCGGCGGGGAACTGTTATGTAACCGGCTACTATGCCTATGCCATTTCGTTTAGCGGTCAGTCAGTGAATTCAACTGGTGCCAAGGAGATCTACCTGGTAAAGTACGATCCGGCCGGCACCGTGCAATGGGTACGAAGCGCCGGCGGGCCCTACGATGATGTTGGCCGCGACCTGGCCATTCATCCTTCAGGTGATATTTGCATCGCAGGCACATTTTCTGCGCCCGCCAATTTCGGGAATGTGGCGGCCGTAGGCACAGGCACCTGGGATGTGTTCATCGCGCGCTATACGCCTGCGGGCAATGCGGTTTCTGTAAAGACAGCCGGAGGAAGCGGTGGTTTTATTGCTAACGCCATGGCCATCAGCCCTGCGGGCGACTGTTACATGGGCGGTACTTTTATGGGCGCCCAGAGCTTCGGTACCACTTCATTCAACGCGCCTTCGGGCTCTCAGCTTTTTGTCGCCAAACTGAACGGGCTCACCGGCATAGAGGAAAATACGGAAGGTGCTTTTTCTGTCTTCCCTAATCCTTCGTCAGGATCATTCTCAATAAAGTTTTCCGATAACATCATCTCCAAAGTGGAGATCGTAAACGGCCTTGGCCAGAAAATTCTGGAGCGCACAGTACAAGGCGCGCAACTTGACTTCGACCTGCAAGAGGCCGCAGCCGGAGTTTACTCAGTACTGCTTTACGACCTTAACGGCCGAATGCTGGGCGCTGAGAAGCTGCTGATCCGCCGCTGAGGCCGCCGCGTGGAAAAAGCCTGCGCCGCAGTTGCGCGCGTAATCTCTTTGACCGACGCCGTACCCTCTTAAGGAGAATATCGGCAAAGGCCAGGAGAAAAACAAACACCACCAGGGAGAGGAAGGCCATTGCTCCGGTTATTGCTGTGTTCATGGTTTTAGTATTTATGCCGCAAAGCTCGCGCATGAACATTAGCAGGAAATTAATGGAGGATGAAATCGGGATTAAAACTACTGCACAGCCAATTTACCGCTGGCAAGCACAGCACCTTTTTCTTCGAAGCGGTAAAAGTAAAGTCCCGCAGGCAGCTCCTCGCGCTGAATGGTAAGTTCATCGGAATGGATATGCTCCACATGCTTCACTTCGCGGCCGGTAACATCGTACATCCTGAAGGTGGCATCGTTCAGTCCTTTGTCAGTATCAAGATAAAAAGTGCTGCTGCTGTTCATCGGGTTAGGGATCACTTGTACACCGATACGGTTCGCCGAAAGTTCTTCCATCCCAACAGTAGAACATTTGCCGGGAAAGTTCTTATCCAGCCAGTGCGCGCGCTGCTTTGTCCAGGTCTTCAGGTAATTGATCTCGGCCTGGTAAGTAGGCCCCACGTATTGGTTCCAGTTCACGTACACCCCTAGTATGGGCCACTTCTGATAATTCCTTACTTGCGATTGCGCAAGGATAACCGCCTGCGCGTCGATCCAGGCATCAATGGAGTCGTCGCGCATAAAAGTGCTGCGGAAACTCTCCCAGCGGCAGCGCAATTGGTTATTAAAGGTGCTATCGAGCGTAAGCTTCTTCCACCAGAACGGCACTTCAGGGTTATAGCCGTTGCAAATGTTGTTGAAGTTGTATTGCCATCCGGTGGTGTCATACGCGGAGCAATAATTGGCATTGCCATAGGAGAGATTGAAATCCCACATAGGGCCCATCTTTAACTTACCACCCTTGGTGATCTTCTCTTTGCGCATGAAGGCGCTCGAACGATACCCGTCAACAGTACGTCCTAATTCCTGCAGGATCATAAAATCACAAAAGGTGCTGGCATCGCCGTAACGGCGCCATCCCAGGTTGGGATCCATAAAATTGGAACCGTTAAGCGCCAGTTCAAAACTGTCGACATATGCCTGGATATAATTCTGCTGTTGCGGCATAATGTCGAGGTCTTCAGGATAATCGTACAGGAAGCGGACCTTCGTAGTGAGGCTCGACAGCCAGAAATTGCTGCTGCTGCCCGTTACCTTGTCCACCTTTATAATGTACCCGCCTGTAACGCTGTCGCCGCTGAGATCGTTGGGAAGAAGCTTCGATATGTTCACGCGGTTCGAATCGCGCTTGATCTGCTCCTGCAATTCGTACACGCCAATGTAAGCGCCGTTGTAGATCACTTCACAAAAGTTGCCGCGGGTGGCATAGTGACCCATGCGGGTGGACCAATAATAGGTCATCTTGTTGCGGAGAAAGGTCTTGTCAGGGTAAGGAGCGTACAATATCCAGTCATGTTCTTTCGGCATGCCCAGCAGCGATACATTGGTATCAAGCAGCGTATTGATCTTGCAGCGGGTCTCGAAGGAAAAGGCCTTCTTGGGATATTGCTGTGACGTGGAACCGCGCACTTCGATGCCGATGTTCCCATTGTAATGATTGAAGGGATCGCTGATGTAATTGGTCTGGCCGGTGCCTTTATAAATGATGCCCATGGTACCCTGCACCTTGGGAGTATCGGGCAGGATCTGGTAAACACTATTGATCACTACGATCGGAAGATTAGAGGCGAAGAAGGGAAACTTCTTCGAAGGATTGCTTCCGAAAGTAAGTCTCCAGGTAACTAATGTTCCAGCAAAGCCGGCGGAGATGTCTTTGATGACAAGTTTCCAGGTACCGTTTCCGCTTTGTTTGTTGTTAAGCCAGCCCAGGTCGGCCTGGGGGCGATAGGTATTGCTGAAAGGCGCGGTGCCCATGTAAACGGGATTGGCGCCGCTGGAAGCGAAATAGGTGTTCGTGTAATTATTGCCCGTTCCGCCATTGCGCGATGTAAGCACCACCTGGTTTCCGTCGGGCGAGAACACCGAAACATCCAGGTCGCCAACGTTATTGTGGTTGATGCTGATCATCACCGATTCAAGACCAAAGCCCACCGTATCGATGTTCTGGCTGAGCCCTGTAACGTTAAGGGAAAAAATATTGTTAAGGCCATTGTCGCTAATAGTGCCGCCTGTTCCGGTAAAGGTTTGAGCGAAGCTAAAAGAGCTCGATAAAAAAAGGAAAAGGCCGGAGGCCCTGAGGGAAAGGTTTTTCATTTAACAAAGGCTTAACAAATGTAATGAAATGCGGGGAAAAAAGAAAAGGGCCCGCAGGCCCTTTGTACAGATAGCGAATTGGTTATTCGCAAATTCGCGTCTATTCGTTATCTGTACCTTTTTTCTCCCAATACTCACCACATTTCCCGTAGAAGCCCTGGCGGAACTTCTCTTTTTCTTCGGGGCTCATATTGGCTGTTTTCATCTCCCACTTATCCCTCCAGTAGCCCCGGCCGCTGCCGCAGTGGCAGCCACCGCCCCATCGTCCGCCTTTGAACCCTCCAAAGAGGATCTTGGAAAGGATGAGTATTCCGAAGGCCTGGCTCATGGTGATCACCGGTCCGCTAAAGAGCGCGGGTACCAGCCAGTTCCAGAGGTGCATAGTGATGTAACCGAAGAGCAGGATGCCCAGCGTAACGAACACAATGCCTTTTAAGATCTTGATTGCCCAATAATTTCTCATGTTTTTTCTTTTTTATTGATTTATAAATTCGGTGTACAGTTCCTGCAAGCGTTCCCTCAGGTGAAGTACCGCGTAGCGTTTCCTCGAGATGAGGGTGGGTACCGGCGCGCCGGTGATCGCCGCGATGTCTTTGAAGCTCATGTCCTGCAGCTCATGCATGACAAACACATCTCTTTGTTCTTCCGGAAGTTCTTCAAGGGCATCTTCCAAAGCCGACATGATGATCTTTTTGGCATAACTGCCTTCGGGGCCCGCGGAAACATCAGGGAGTATATCTCCCAGGTTCAGGGATTCGCCTTCTTCATCGTTGCCTGCTTTTATCGTTTGCCTGCTGAAAGGAATTGCTTTGCCTTTGCGAAACCAGTCGGTGATCTTATTACGGGCCACCGTAAAGAGCCAGGACGATACCTGTTCTACCGGCTTCATTAACCGGTAGGTTTCGGTGAACTGGTAAAATACATCCTGTAAAATGTCTTCCGCATCGGCCTCCTCGGGAACCCGCTTACGGATAAAATCGAACAGCCTTTTTCGCTCTTTCTGAACGGTTTTGCTTATGCTTTCGTTCTGCTCGGCTGTCATCAGCGTTTTTATGGATAGTGAATCTGTCATCTAAAGGGGTAGACGGACAGAAAAAGGAAATATTTTAAAGGTACCGAAAATATTCCCGCAGGAGCCACCATTTAACCACTATCATCTGCCAACCATCAACGGTGTGATAAAAATCATATGTTTTGTCCTTTAAAAATCCATAACTTCGCCACAAATACTAATAAACAAGCTCTCCAAATGAAAAAATTCATCATCGCATTAATGCTGAGCCCACTTCTTTTTTCCTGCGGGAACGAGGAAGAACGGGACCCTGTTAAGGATAGTCTTACCGCCGTTACCAACGACCTTGGCGGGGAGGTAAAAGAGAAAGATTCTACCATCGAATCGTTCCTGCGTTCCTTCAATGAGATCCAGGACAACCTTGACATGATCAAGGAAAAGGAGAAGATCATCTCCATGAGCACCAAGGACGGGGAGAAAGAGCTTCAATCGTCGCAGAAGGACCAGATCGTTGCTGATATCCAGCAGATCTATGAGCTCATGGCCAAGAACAAACAAAACCTGGCCAGCATGAACGGCAAACTGAAAAAAGCCAATCTCAAGATGACCGAACTGGAGAAGATGATCGAAAGGATCACTTCGCAGCTGGGTGACAAGGAAGCAGAAGTAGGTGACCTTAAAGCGCAGCTGGAAAAAATGAACCTGGAAGTGCAGAACCTTACCATGAACATTGAAGAGGAGAAACAGGAATCACAAGCAAAAACAGAAAAGCTTAACACCGCGTTCTATGCTTTCGGTACTTCTAAAGAGCTGATCAAACAAGGTGTTCTCACCAAGGAAGGCGGCTTTATCGGTATCGGCAAAGCTGAAAAGCTGAAGAACGATTTCAACAAGAGCTATTTCACAAAGATCGACCTTACTCAAACCACTTCCATACCGCTCGGCACCAAGAAAGCCAAGCTCATCACTTCGCATCCTTCAAGTGCTTACAAGCTGGAGGGCAGCAAGGATAAAGTGGAAAAGATCAGCATCACCAATCCCGAAGAGTTCTGGAGCTCATCGAAGTATTTGGTGATCGTTGTAGACTAACCCCTCCCTTGCCCCTTCGACAGGCTCAGGGCAGGCTCTCCCCTATTTCTTACGAAACAGGGGAGGGTACTGAAAAAAAGTCCCGGTAATACCGGGACTTTTTTATTATCCTACTTTGAAGCATCGCATACTGACGCCTCCGTAGTAAACTTCTTCGTAGATCGTTGTGATGTCCTCTTTTTCGAGGGCCATGCCCAGGGGATACATCATGGGAGCATAATGGTCCATGGTAGGCACGGCCAGCTTCGCTTCCTTGCCTGACTTATCGTATTTAATGAGTGCCTGGAAATCGCGGGCCTCTATCTTTTGTTTTACCCAGGTATCGAACTCAATGGCCCAGTCAAAAGGCTTGGGATCGCCTTTGGCCATCTGCTGCATGCTAACACTAAGGTTATGCACCACGTTACCGCTGCCGATCACCAGCACGCCTTTTTCACGCAGCTTGCGTATCATCCTTCCCAGATAATAGTGTACATCCATCTGCGAATAAAAATCAACGCTCATCTGGAACACAGGGATATCCGCAGCGGGGAACAAATGTTTAAGGATCGCCCAGGCACCGTGGTCGAGGCCCCAGTCGTCGGACGCCTTCACTTTGCCAACAAGGTTCATCACCTCTTTGGCGTATTCAGGCGAGCCCAGCGCGGGATAGTTCACTTTTGAAAGCGCTTCAGGAAAGCCGCCGAAGTCGTAGATCATCTTCGGCTTCGGATGCACGTTCACATACGTGCCTTTGGTAAGCCAGTGCGCCGATACCACAAGTATGGCATTGGGTTTTTGCTTTTTAATAATAGCCTCACCGGTTGCCTTCAGGCTTTTTGTGAATGGGTTCTCTTCGATGGCATTCATGGGGCTACCATGGCCAATGAAGAGTGCCGGCATCTTTTCGGTGCCTTTAAGCTCGTCGGTAAGCGCGCTGAATTGTTCTAGTTTCATTGCTGCGGGAACGGCCGGCAATGCCATCATCGATCTCAAAAAATCTTTGCGGTCCATTCAGATGCAAAGGTACGCATTCTGCTTCTTTGTTACCTTAGTGCCCGATTTATGTCAGGCAAACGCGACGCCGCACTTGTTTTTATTGTCATCACATTGTTGATCGACGTTACTGCCCTGGGCATCATCATACCCGTAATGCCCAAGCTGATCATGGAGCTTACCGGCAAGCCGCTCAGCGAGGCTTCGCTGTACGGGGGCTGGATGATGTTCGCCTTTTCCGTGATGCAATTCCTTTTTTCGCCATTGATCGGCAGCCTCAGCGACCGTTTCGGAAGGAGGCCTGTATTGCTGATCTCTGTCTTCGGCTTCGGGCTCGATTACCTGCTCATGGCTTTCGCTCCTACTATTGGCTGGCTTTTCGCCGGACGGATCATCGCGGGCCTTGCAGGAGCTAACATTACAACAGCCATGGCCTATATTGCCGATGTAAGCCCTCCTGAAAAGCGCGGACAGAACTTCGGTCTTATCGGGGTCGCTTTCGGAGTAGGCTTCATCATTGGCCCAGTGCTGGGCGGATTGCTTGGAGAGTTCGGGCCACGTGTGCCTTTCTTCGCCGCCGCGGGACTTGCCATGCTCAACTGGCTGTACGGTTATTTTATCATTCCCGAATCGCTGAAGCCCGAAAACAGGAGGAGCTTCGACTGGAAGCGTGCCAATCCGGTAGGAACCTTGCTGAGCCTCCGCCGCTATCCGCTCATCCTCGGCCTTATGGGTTGTTTCCTTTGTGTCTATCTCGCCGCGCACGCCGTGCAAAGCACCTGGAGCTATTTCACTATGGAGAAGTTTCATTGGGATGAATCCATGGTGGGTTACTCCCTTGGCGTGGTAGGGATCGTGGTAGCGCTTGTACAGGGAGGGCTTATCCGTGTGGTGAATCCTATACTGGGGCCGAAGCGTGCCGTATATGCCGGGCTTACGATCTATGTCATTGGCTTTTTGCTTTTCGCCTTCGCTACCAGCAGCTGGATGATGTACGCTTTTATTGTGCCTTACTGCCTCGGCGGGATCGCCGGACCCGCCTTGCAGGGTATCCTTGCCAACCAGGTGCCTGCCACTGAACAAGGTGAATTGCAGGGAGGCCTTGCGGGCATCATGAGCATCGCCGCCATCATTGGCCCCTGGATCATGACCCACCTCTTTTCCTTCTTTACCGGCAAAAGCGCGCCAATGTATTTCCCTGGAGCGCCCTTCATCATGGGCGCTGTGCTCTGCCTGGCAAGCCTGGCATTTGCCATCCGTTCGCTCTCAGCGAAAGCCTGAGATCTGAAGTGCTGCCTGTGAACTCTTCAAGTTTTTGCTGAATTTATGTAACAAGCCTCCCCCTATTCTTGCGCAACTTTGTTAGATACTGAAGCGACATGGAATCAAACGAAGAGAACATACCTGGAACGACCCTGCAAAAGATACGCATGATCGGCGCCAAGATAAAACAACTGAGAATAGATGCCGGCTACAAGAGCGTTGAGTTCTTTGCCCGAAAGTTCCACCTTGCCAGGATCCAATACTGGAGAATGGAAAAAGGCGCCAATTGCACCCTGAAGTCTTTGCTCAAGGTATTGAATGTATACAAAATGAGCCTGAGGAATTTTTTCAAGGACATTGATTAGATCAAACTTGCGCGCATAAAAAAACCCCTCCTTTCGGAGAGGTTTTTATCTCTGCGCGCCCTTCCCTATTTCTTACGAAAAAGGGAGGGGTTCTAGTCCTGTTTCACCACCTTCTTCACAGTAGTACTGCTGCCGCTCTTAATGGTAAGCAGGTAAATGCCTGTGCTGAGGTTCTCGGTGTTCACTTGTTTCTTATAGTAACCGCTCACGTTGCCATTCTCGATCACCTGCAGTACTTCACCCAGCATATTGCTGAGGGTGATCTGCACGTTCTCGCCGCTGCCGAAATTAGTCTCTACGTTAAAGGTACCGGGAGTGGGGTTCGGGTAGATGGAAACATTGCCGATGCCCGCGCCGGGATTGTCGATACCGGTAGTGGTTACCACGAAGATGGCCGAAGTGTTGGTACAGCCGTTAACGTCGGTGATCACTACAGTGTAGTTACCGTTCTGCGTGAAAGTATAGGTTTGGTTGATGGCGCCGCTCAGCAAACCTCCGTTGAGATACCACTGGTAGGAAGTGGCTGCCGATGACTGCAGGAAGGTTCCGTTCTGTGTGATGGTGGGCACCGCCGGTAAGGGGTTCACCACAACTGTTACCAGGTCATAACCATAGCAGTTACCGCCTGCATAACCATTTACAGTGTAGGTAGTGGTAACAGTGGGAGCCACAGTTACGCTGCTGCCGGTCATGCCGCCGGGCATCCAGGTATAAGTACTTGCAGTACCGCTGGCACTGAGGTTAGCTGATTTGCCGAAGCAGATAGCACCACCGCCCGCACCGGTTACGGTGGGTGTACCGCTCACCGATATCAATACGCTGGCAGTAGAAGTACAGCCGGAGTTAGAAGCGGTGAGGGTATACGCGGTAGTAGTTGAAGGTCCCGCGGTAGGGTTCGCGATGTAGGGGTTGCTCAAACCGGTAATGGGCGACCAGGTATAAGTGGTGCCGCCGCTGCCGGTAAGGCCTGTAGTAGCGCCGCAAGCGATGGTAGCATTGCTACCGGCGTTAGCGGTGGGCTGGTTGCTCACCACGATGTTGATGTTCATGCTGCCGCTGCATCCGGGAGCATTCACCTGCAATGAAATATTGTAGGTGCCCACCGCGCTGAATGACCTGGTAGTGCTGAAGCTGTTAGAGAAGGGGTTGCTGTTCTCGCTCCAGGTATAGGTAGCACCACCAATACTTGTGTTCACCAACGAAACAGTTTGGCCAACGCAAGCCGAAAGCGGCGCGTTAAAGGTGGCCGATAGGTTACACTGGTTAGTGTTACAAGGAGTGCTCAGCGAATGGGTGGTGTTGTTCGGAATATAGAACTGGTTGTTCGCCTGAGCGTAAGTATTAGGAGTGGGCGTAACCGTTGTCGGTGCTGCCATCGGTACCAGCGCAGGAACGAGGCCGAACGTGTTCGGGCTGCAGGAAGCGATCTGGTTGAACGCTGTGAACTTCCTGAGCGAGCTGCCTTCTAAATAAACGTATGCCCCGTCACCCGTTTTTACAAGGGGTGTAGGGAAGGCTGCTGTATAATAGCGCTGATCAACAGGAACTCCAAGAGATGTTGTTTTAACAATAACATGTGTATAGCTGCTGGTATAAGAAGTGATGATAAAACCGCCATCCTTATCCAGGTGTATCTGGGGTGAGTTAATGGAACCAATGCCGCCAAGCCTGTTCGCCCAGATAAGATCGCCCATGGGATCCACCTTCATAAGGGCCAGGTCGCTGCTCTGGTAGTTACAAAGAACTACATAGTTGCCGTCGGAGGTCCTGATAGCTCTGTGAGCCACGTAAAGGTTCATGCTTGCGTAGCTTTTCGACCAGATAATAGTGCCGGCAGCATCTACTTTCATGATGATTGGAGTAGAACCAGTGCTTCCGATCAACCAATAATCAGCGCCAACTGCTATGATCTGGCTAAAGGAGGTATTCGCCTTATGGCTAGTCCATCCAACGCTTCCGTTTCCGTTGATCTTAAAGAGCATGCCGTTACCGTTCGGAGCATTACCCACTACAATAGCGCCTGTATCAGCTGTAGCGATCGCACAGCGAACACTGGCACTTGTTGGAGTGGTGGTGTTGTTCACAAGCTGGTAGTTGTTCTCCCAGATGAAAGAACCTGTGGGCCCAACCCTTACGGTCATAACATAGTTATCATCGCCGATCACCATATAACTTCCATCGGTAAGCTGAACTACTACATTCGAATACTCGTTCAGAGAGCCATTGCCGTAAGACCTGCCCCACTGCACAGTACCGTTAGAATCGGTCTTCATGATAAGCATATCGGGTGTGCCAAGCAGGCTGCATCCGCCGGGCATCACATAGCCTTTGTCAGCGGTCTTCGTCATAAGGTTGTCAACGCCGTTATAGCTGAGATTGGTATAGGTCTTAGTAAAGTAATTGGTGGTAACCCCGGTGGTACCGCAGTTGCCCCTTACGGTAATGTATTTACTGGCACTGTCGATACAAGAACCATTGAAGATCGTGAGCTTGATCTTATAAGTACCGGGCACGTTAAAGGTCCTGTTTACGGAAGAAGAAGTGGAGAACAGGAGCCCGTTATCGGTCCAGGAATACTGGCTGGCTCCGGTAGAAGCACTAGTGAGATTTACTATAGAACCCTGACAAACGGTATCAGCCATGTTGAAACCTGCGCTCAGGTTATCACCGGTAGTACATTTGCCGCCACAAAGGGTGGTCATGGTAGAAGGAATAGCAAATGTGAAAAAGTTATTGGTGGTCACTGTTCCCATATAAGTATTGTAAATGGGAGAAACGTTAGTGAAGGTGGGAGCGATGCCGCTTACCGAGAAGCTGGGGTTCACACCCTGGCACATCATGGTAGCAGAGCTGATACCGGCCCTTACCTTGTAAAGATTATTTCCATTCACGAACGCATAACCGCCATCGGGAGTTAACTCCATAGTATTACTGCATAGGTTGCTTGCCCCTGTGCTGTTGTAAGAAGAGATTGGGCCGTTGCCGATAAAGTCAACCTTCATCATAACAACACCGTAGCTGGTTGAATAGGTGGCCCAAATAAAGTCACCTGCTCCAGTTTCAACAAGGGCAGTGGGGTAATTGCTGGTGCCTGAAGTACTATAGCTCTTTGCCCAATAAACGTTCGAGTTAATGTCCGTCTTCATCATGGTAGTGTTGCTGCTACCAGTAGTACCAACGTAAACGAAATTACCGTCAGAAGACTGCATCATTGTTTTACCTGTTGTGCCCATGATGCTCCATGTCCTTGACCAAATGGTAGTTCCTGTAGCGTTGAGGCGTGCAGCGTAGAATGCGTTGTTATAAGAACCGGTGCACATGAACTCACCGCTGCTGAGGCGGATGATCTTATTGATAACTATGTTGAAGTTACCCTGGTGGTTACCCCAAACAATGTTACCGTTCTTGTCGATCTTGAAAAGGAGGCAGTAGCCGTTGGCCGAAGAACCCGCTATAACGATGCTGCTGTCAGGCAGTTCGATCATGTCGTTAACGGTATGTGATGTATTAACCGAGCTAAGCGCCTGGTAGTGCTTTGACCACTGCACGTTACCGGCAGCATCGGTCTTCACACCCATCACATATTGGTCGGCGATCACCATAAAGTAGCCGCCATCCTTTGTTTGCATTACCTTTCTTCCCGATTCAGTACGGACGCCGTCACCGTAAGATTTTGCCCACATCACTGTGCCGCTGGCATCAGTTTTTACGAGACATGCATTAGAAGGACTGGTAACAGAGTTATCGTTACCGATCATAATGTAACCGCCGTCGTTGGTAGCGTCAACGCCCGAAAAGTTCGTTACTGTAGTATACTGCTTTTTAAATAATGATTGCGCGTTGGCGAGTAAGCTTATACAAAGCAAACACGCGAGAAGAGGTAGTTTTGTTTTCATTGTTATTGGGATTGGTAGTTGGTTGATTTAGTTTTTGATGGGATTTTTGTAGTGTTTTTTAAAAGGGTTCGCAAAGTACTTAATGTAAGGGATTTGGAAAAGTTTTTCGACGGATTTATTATTTCAATTATCCAGCGC
>JANWJV010000057.1 GCA_025451785.1 Bacteroidia bacterium
AAGCTGGTGAACACCGATTACTATAAGGTACTTGACAAAAACCTATTGGGAGAGTTGGAAGACATCGTGCGCGATCCCCGGGTAAAGAACCAGCTTACCCGTTCGGCCACGGCCGCCGACCGCTGTCATTCCATCCTGAGCGAATACAATTATACAATGGGAAATCCGAAGGCCGCTTACGATCACCTGATGCAGATCGTACGACTTATGGAGCAGGCCCCAGCGCTGATACGCAGCAATCCGTATCGTTATTGCGCCCTGCTCACGAACGGGCTCAACCTTTGCATCAATTCAAAGGACTATACCGAACACGAGCGGGTATGGAAGAACCTGAAGGGATTTCCCGAGGAACACAACATAAAAGACCCGAACCTCATTAACCGTGTGGCGGCTTTCAGTTTCCTGCATATCCTTTTCCGCTTGTATTCCACCAACCAGTACCGCAAGCTGCGGCAGCTTATACCGGCGCATGAGCCTAAGCTGTGGCGGTTCGAGAAGGAAGTGGGCTTTAACCTGTACATCTCCATCCATTTCATGATCTTTCACCTGTACTTTATGTACATGAACTATAAGAAGGCATTAACCTATCTTAATACAGTGATCGCCTATGAAAAGACAGGAGTGCGGACTGATATTATCGGCATGGCAAAGATCGTAAGCCTTGTTGTGCATTACGAGTTGGGCAACACCGACCTGTTGCCTTACCTGATACGTTCCACGTATCGTTATTTGCTGAGGGCCGAGCGTTTGTACGGGCTGGAAAAGGCCATCCTGGTGTTCATCCGTAAGAAGATGCCGGCTATCAACGGGCCGAAGGAACTGGTAAAGGCATTTAAAGAGCTCAGGGAGGAGATCGTGGAGGTGGCAAAAGATCCTTACCAGCGAAAAGGGCTCGAATATTTCGATTTTATCTCCTGGCTGGAGAGCAAGATCAGTAAAAAGAGTTTCGCCGATGTGGTTTCGGCAAAGGAGAAGGTATATTTATAGAGCCTCACAACATTCCATGTTTTTGTCACGTTATATGATTATCTTTATGAATGAATTGAGGGCTGTCCTGTGGCGCATCATGAAAGGTAAGAACATCCTATCAGGAAAAATAGTTTTCCTCCCCCTTCTCCTTCTTCTTCCGCTTCTTTCGTTCGGTGAAGACGGCTGGTCGTTCATTAAACAGAACGACAACAAGAAAGCGCGCGCCGCTTTCCTGGAAACGCTGAAGACCGACTCGGTGAACCGCGATGCCCTGCAGGGGATGATCTACCTGAGCGAGCTGGAGCAGGATAAGCTCAGTTTCAACAAATACATCAACACCGTACTTCGTAACTATAAGGATGAACATTTTTTCTCTGTCTTCAGCGAGATCAGTGATCTGAACGCCGAAGCCATTGTGAAGCAAGCTTCCTTCAGTGAGCGCACCAAGCTGCCTTCCAGGATCCGCCTTGCTTCCGACCTCAAAGAGAAACGACAGTTCAGCGCTTCAGAGAACGCTTACAAAGAACTTTTTACTGATATGGGCTGGAGCTTCATCGGTCCTTTTAGGAATATTTCGGGAAGTGGTCACAGTATTGCTTATCCCGTAGAGAAGGACAATTACGACCCTGCCGGAAAATACAAGAACTGGAAGGGCATGGAGCTTAGCTGGGTAAAACCCAAGTATGCCGATGCTTATGGCAAGATCGACATGGAGGATTACTTGCCTGGATCGAGGGAGGGAGTGTATTATGCCAATGCCTTTATAGAAGTGCAGGAAGAAAGTGTGATGCAATTCCGCATCGCCAGGGCATCGCCTGTTAAGATATGGCTCGACGGCGACCTGGTGTTCGAAGGCAAGGACGCGTTGAGCTTTTCCTGGGACAATGAAGTTGCGGAGATGAGCGTGCCGGCGGGAGTGCACAGGGTCCTTGTGAAACTGTCCACACCTGGCGGTAGCCCGAAGAGCTACGACCTGCTAAGCTTTTTCGACGAAGGCGACATCACCGATTTTTCCGCTTCCAGTTTCGACTTTTCCGACATCTATTCTTTTCTCGATGGTTACAGCTCCGGCACGGAGACCTTCGCGCTGAGGATCACCGACAAGAACGGGAACCTTAACAAGAAAGTGAAAGCCTGTGCCGCCGCCGCTTACAAGCCAATGAAATACAATGCTTCTTTCACGGGCAATGCTTCCATCGCTTACTACAAAGAAAAAATAGCGGCTGCGCCTAAGGACCTTTTCAACTACTATCTATTGTGCAAGGCCAGTATTGGCGCCGGACAAGCCGAAGAAGCGGAGGAGTTTTTCGTGAAGACATTGCGGCAGAACAAGGAGATGGTGTTCTTCAAATACCTCGCCGCCAAACTGTTCGCGCTCAATGGAAAGATCGAAACGGCCTACGAGACGCTCAACGACATACAGCATGAAAAAACGCCGGTGTTCGGGCTCTTGTATGAAAAGTTCCAGGAGATAGACCTTAACAACGAAGAAGAGAAGTATCTCAACGCGCTCAACAACCTGCGCAACGTAACGCCCTCGAACTACTCGGTGATCAGCGCTTACCTGAAATACTACGATAAGAAGGGCTTGCAAAAGGAGAAAGAAGATTTTATCAAGGAGATGAAGAAGGCCTACCCGGGTTACGAGAACAGCCTTGATTATGAATTGTCGCTCACCAATAAGCCGGACAAAGAACAAACGGACAAAGAACGCGAAAAAGAAACGAAAGAATCGCTGCGGCAGCTGAAGACACGTTTTGTTTCCTACGATTATACTTCGGCCATCAGCTATTACAAAGGCAAGGACAAAGCCGGAAAGGTATTGAGCCTTTACGATGAGCTCATCAGCCATTTGCCCTATATCACCAGCCACCGCAAGGACAAAGCACGTTACCTGTATTCGGAAGGCAAATACGAAGAGGCGTTGAAAGAGCTGAACGAAGTATTGCTCATATCACCTTACGATGATTCGGCGCTGGAACAGATCGGCGACATCTATGGCGACATGGACAAGACGAAGATGGAGAACCAGCGCAAGGCTGTTGAATATTATTACCGCGCGCAGCGCCTTGGCGGTGACGCGGGGATACAGGACAAGATCGATAAGATAGAAGGGCAGAAGACAAGGAAGAACCTCTTCAGTACAAAGACCTTTGACGACATACTGAAGGACGATGGCTGGAAAGGAAAATATCAGAACGAGGAGTCGGTGGTGCTGATGTTCACCCGCGACCTGGTGTACGATTCTATCGCAACCGTTGACATCTACCAGCAGATCATGATCAAGATCCTGAACGAGGCTGGCGCCAAGAAGTGGACGGAGTTCGATTTCAGTTTCCTGGGCGTACTTAATTCAGTGAAGGTTATAAAGAAGAGCGGGGCAGAGGTGGTGCCTGACAAGCGCGGCGGTTATGTGGTGTTCAAGAACCTGGAGCCGGAAGACCTTATCCAGATCGACGGGGTGTTCACCTGGAAGCAGCAAACGGAGCTGGACCAGGAATTCTCATTGGTACATTACATTTCTTTCGACGCGCCCATTTATTATAAAAAGTACGAGGTGGCGGTGAGTTCCGGCACTTACCTGGGACATTTATGTCATAAGCTTTCTGACAATGTGATAAAGACGAAGCGCAGCGGCTACGATTTCTACACCTGGGAATATCATGATATTCCGAAGATAGAGAACGAGGACGCGGTGCCCGACGCTTACGATATGTACGGCAGTATCATGATAAGCACCATGCCCGACTGGAGCAAGGTGGTGAACTGGTTCCAGCAGGTGACCTATCGCAAACTGGAGCCCGGCTACGAGATACGTGAGGCGCTCGACAGCATCATAAGGCCCGGCATGAGCAGGGAGCAGCAGGTGACGGCCATTTACAATTACATCACAAAAAAGATCAAGTACTCTTATGTTTCCTTCCTGCAGTCGGGCTACGTGCCAAAGGACGCGGGCATCACACTGGCTTCCGGTATCGGCGACTGTAAGGATGTGGCCACCATCATGATCTGCATGCTTCGGCAACTAGGAATCGAATCGCATTACGCGCTGGTGAAGACCAACCAGTTCAACCACCAGGCCATGCTGCCTTCCCTGTACTTCGATCACGTGGTGGTGATGTGTACGATAGACGGCAAGCAGAAGTTCTTTGATCTTACCACTGATTTTTATCCGCACTATGTTCTCACCGAGAACGACATCAACGCCTACGCCCTCATTATCAAAGATGGCGAGAAGGAGCTGATACGTTTGCCGGATGATGGCCTGGACCCTGAGAAGAACAAGGTGGTGTATAACATCACTGCTTCACTGGAGACCGACCTGAGCCTGAAGATAAAGGCAGCTGGTGTTTATCCCGGCATAGCCGGCGGCAGTTTGCGCGAAGTGATCTCGGCCATTACCGAGTCGGAGAAGAAGAACTATATCATTGACAATGTATTAGGCAAGGGCACACTCCAGAACCTGAACCTGGTGGACCATAAGCTGGAGAACCCGATGAACATTTCGGAGCCGCTGCGTGCCGATTATACTGTTACCGTTCCTGATTTTTCTGACGAGGTGGCCAACCTGCTCATCTGCAAGGTGCCGTACCTTACGGCGATCCAGCCAAGCCCTGCCATCTCGAGCAAAACACGCCACAACCGTCTTAACCTCGACGGCCTTGGCAAGACCGATCCCACATTGCAAAAGATCGAGATACTTATTCCGAAAGGATATAAAGTATTGCAGCTGCCCAAAGACGAAGAGGTTGTTTCGAAATACGGAACGTACAAGCTGAGCTTCCGCAAAACGGCAACAGGAATTTACGTGGAGAAATACCAGAGCTTCAGCTCACGCATTATCGAAGAGAGCGAGTTCGCGGCCTTTAAGGCCTTCTATCAAAAGCTTCTCAAGCTCGACAATACCAAGATAGCGCTCCAGAAAGGCTGATCCGGTTAGTGGTTGGTTAGTTGTTGGTCAAGGTTTTTTATTATTGGTTATAGTTCCTTTGTTAACCATAAAACAAAAACCGGAAACCGTTAAACCCGAACCAAAGACCAATCGACCAATAACTAAAAATTTATTACCGCTGCATAAACGCTTCTAACTACTTCAGCCATTTTCCCAAAGTCAAGTTTTTCCATCGAGTCGCTTTTCTGGTGGTAGTTGGCATTCCTGTAAAAGGAGGTGTCGGTGATCATCACAGCGAAAAAGCCGTGCTTCCAATAATTAAGATGATCGGAAAAATCGATTCCGGTAACAAAGGCGGGAGCATTGATGGAGCGTACGTCGATGGCGGACCCCTTGATCATGCTGCGCTTTACCTTGCGTAACATTCGGCCCTGTCCCAGTTTTCCAACCACGGCAATGAAGTTTGCTTTTTTAGGATAGAAAAGCTTCAGCAGTCCGATGGGATATTCCTGCGATTTAGGTTCTTCGGAAAAATAGCCGATCATCTCGAGGCAGATCATCGCTTTCACTTTGATCTTGTTGTCCTTCAGGTATTTTGCGTGCACGGCGCTGCCCATATGTTCCGTACGGAAGTAAGGAGGTTCTTCGAGTGTATAGGCTACCAGGTCGACACGGTAGTTCAACACAGGCGACTGCGACTTAAGCAATCGCGCGATCTCCAGCAGTCCGGCAACGCCGGTGGCGTTGTCATCGGCGCCGGGTTGTTCTTCGCAAACGTCGTAATGAGCGCCTACGATGATCCGTTCAGCGTCCTTGGGTCCGAAAGAGCAAATGATGTTCTTGTATTCTTTCCCATCCACCGTGTATTTCTGTTCCTCCGTGGCAACGCCGCATTTTTCCATTTCCGCTTTTATATAAGCAGCGGCTTTCTCAAGTGAAACGGTGTTGGCGTAATTACGAGCGGGGGTTAAAGTGGTAAGAAAGCGAACATCTTCGGTAAGACGCTCTTTGCTAACGGGTACGGAAGGACCTGTGTTCTGCGCCGCGAAGAGCGTAGGGTTGGTCACACTGCCAATGCCGGCAGCGAGAATGAAAGCAAGTGTCACAAGGAACCAATAACGTTTCTTCAATTGACAATTGTCATCTTCAGGGTGCTGGAAGCACCGGCACTTGTTACAAGGCGATAGAAATAAACTCCGGGAGCAAAGCTTGCCACATTGATGTCGGCGGCGCGCTTGTTTCTGTCAACCGCTTCGCGATACACTTCCTGCCCCATGCTGTTGAGGATCACCAGGCTTCCATCGTTAATTCCTTCGGGAAGCGTGTAATTGATGATCGTGTTCCTGCTGGCCGGGTTGGGCATGTTCTGGCTTACCTGCGCCACCCCTTTGTCGAGTTCGTTCACTGAAGAAACATTCGGCATGATCTTCTGGAGGTGGTATTCATCGAAGTAAAAACCATCGTACTGTGACCCGTTATCGGCGTTCAGCTCGAAGCGCAGCAAGATGTTTTGTCCAACATAAGCGTCGAGGTCGATGCTTTCTTTCACCCAATTCAGCTGGAATCCGTCGTAGATCGGCTGGTTAGGGTCCTGGTTGCCATTGCCGGGCTTGGTGTATTTTCCGCATACCGGTGTCCAGGTGGAACCGCCGTTGGTGGAAACCTCGGCCTCCAGGTAATCGTAGCCAGGCTCAATGATCCATTTGCTCCAGAAGGTGAGGTTGGCGCTCAGTGCTCCTGTGAGGCTCATAGAAGCGGTAGTCGTTATGCGTGAAGTGGCTCCGCTGGCGTAATTGCCACCGGGCGAATCAGTAATAGAAGAAGGAGCAGTGTAAAAACTGGAGGTGGTGGTGTTCCAGCCGTTGCTGGTACTCCAGCCCACCATCGATCCGGCGTTGCTGTAGAACACCGTTACGGGCTGGCCGTACATTTTAGTAATAGTATCGCGGCTGGTGAATTGACCATTGCCAACTTCAATGATATAGCTAAAGCTTTGTCCGTCGGTAATGGTGTTGCTGAGCGTAAATGAAATGGAATCGTTGCGCGTTTGCAGCAGGCTCATATTAGTGTACGTCTTGGCTGAGCCTACGCTTGTGATAAGGCCTGAGAGCGGTACGATATTCACCGTAAAAGTGGAAGGGCTGTCGAGGCCCAGGCGTGTGAGCTTATAATTGAAATACCCGGTCTTGGTGCTTACATAGCGTGGTTCTTCGTCGGTAGCGCGGGCGTATTTAAGAATGAGGTGCGCCGCGTAAAGGTTTTGTGTGAGATTTACCTTACAAATATTCACGATCCTGTTCTGCGCGGGCCAAAAGCCGTCGGAGGTCTGTCCCGCTTCAGGTGTCATCGCGAAGATCTTGGGTTTGCTGCTCTGCTCGCCATACATCCAGTCGTCGGAAGTACCGTTGGCGGTGTATTGCACGGTTTGATTAGCGGTACCATAATTATAGTGATTGTCCCTGGTAAGCAGCATGGCATAGTTCACGAATGTCGCCGAGTCGGGAGTATAAAAAT
Organism: Bacteroidia bacterium; assembly: GCA_025451785.1. Lineage (GTDB taxonomy): Bacteria > Bacteroidota > Bacteroidia > JANWJV01 > JANWJV01 > JANWJV01. The sequence goes on from JANWJV010000057.1 coordinate 7,376, forward strand.
TAGCCTGGTAGCCCCAGGGATAAATAAGCAGGTCGCTGTAGGTGTGATAGTTAAGCGTGAGACGGAATTTATGATTGTTGCAGAAATTGCGGACCACTTGTGTTTCAGGCTCTGAAAAACCGGCGGTACCGCGGTAGGTGTCGGAGCTTGAGTTGTTGGAGGAACCTGTGTTGTCAAATCCCCACTGGTAACCGTAGTTGCGGTTCAGATCAACACCAAATGTGCCGTTGCCGTTGTTCTTGCGGTTCTTCCTCCACATGCCACCTCCGTTAGGATTGGTGTTCTGGTTATACACGTAACCATCGGGGTTTACCATGGGCATGAAATACATTTCGCAATTGTCAACCAGGTATTTCACTTCGGCGTTGGTATTGTAATTCTCGAGCAGGTAATACATGTAAAGGATCTGCTGCATCATGGAGGCGGGCTCACGCGCGTGGTGTAATGAATTGTAAAGTATCTCCGGCTTGTTCTGTTTTACGTTGGGATTATTGGAGATGCGCATCCAGTAGATGGGCCTCCCTTCCACAGAAGTTCCCGCCACCGCCTTCGCGGAGATGAGCGAAGGGAACTTTTGCACCATCGTATCGATATGGCTTACGAACTCGGTGTATTTAAGGAAACCGCCCATGGTGCCGAGGGCGAAATTAGTGGGAGTAGGGAAGGTGGGGCTTTTATAACATCCTATTGCCTGCACTTCTTCCTGCTGATTACCTTGTTTGGCAGCCTGGGCATTCTGCTTCACATAAAAATCAGACACGTCTTTGATGAGCACTTCATAAGAGAAACCCATTTCTTTCATGATCGCTACCTCAGCCGCGGAAAAATCGGAAATGAAATAGAAACCTTTCTTGCATTCGCCATGATCAACGGTAACGCCGGCTTCGGCCAGGCGGGAGAGCCCGTCATCGCCGGTATAGATCTTTACACGGGAATAGGTTTGAGGCTGCTGTGCGAAAGCAGCGAAAAAGGAAAATATGCAGATAGAGAGAAGTAGTTGTTTCTTCATAAAGGTGCTTTTAAGAGGAATTAACCTATAAATGTAAAGGAAAGAAAGCAGAAATCAAAATTGACCCTTCGACTCCGCTCAGGGTGACGTGGTGTGATACCCTATTATCTCGAGCACCATTGCCCGGCCTTCTGTACGCAGGCCGTTCTTAATGCTGAACACCGATCCTTCTTTGAGCGCATCGCCGAAACCTACAGGTGATTCGAGGATACCGGTGATGGTGAGGCTTTCGGAAGGCTCGATGTGCTTTTTAAAAATGTCGAGGCGCAGGGTGGTGCAGTAATTGCCAGTTTCTTCGAGGTAGGCGCTGGGACGGTAGATGCCAAAGATCTTCTTCTTCGAAGTGTTTTCGAAAAGTAATTTGACAACGAGGAGGTTCTTTACGTAGATCAAGAGAAAAGGGCGTGTTTTTTAAAGGTAAGTAATTTTCTATATTTGTTTTATGCTCTCCCGGCGCTTCCGCAGTATTACTTTCCTTCTTCTCTTTATCACGGGCAAGGCCTTTTCTCAGAACCGTGAAGAGATCGACTCCCTGGAGCGGGTGTTGTCATCGGCTACACACGACAGTACCCGCATGAGCGCGCTTTTCATGCTGGGCCATGCCTGGCTGCACAGTGTTCCAACCAAAACGCTGGCCTATGGTGAGCAAGTGAAAGCGCTCGCTGAAAAGTCGGGAAACAAAAGAGGAACGGCGATGGCCTATAACCTGATAGGCATTTATTACACTTCACTCGACAATTATCCCAAGGCGATGGAGAACCTGGTGAAGGCTTTGCAGATCTATGAGGAGCAGAACGACAAGCGCCGGCTCACAACAGTTTGCACCGACCTTGGCAATGTCCTTTTTTACCAGGGCAACGTAAAGGGATCGCGTCCCTACTACCAGCGCGCGCTGAACTATTCAGAGGAGATCAATTTCAGAGAGGGAAAGGCAAAGGCCTATCACAACCTGGCCGGATGTTTTTATATGGAGAAGAAGCTCGATTCCTGCCTGCTTTTTCTTAGCAGGCACATCCTTATATGTAAAGACATTGGCAAGACAGATGAGGTGAAGTCGGCTTTGGCCAACCTGGGTGCTTTGTACGCCAGTATGGGAAGGAACGAGGAGGCGCTTAGCTGTATGGACAGCGCCCTGGCCTTCAGCATGCGGCAGCACGATAGCAGGAACATTTGCCGTTCCATGTTCGACAAGGCAGGGCTTCTTACCAATATGGGCCGTGAAGCGGAGTCGATGGTCCTTTATAAGGCGGCGATCGATTCGACCTTTAAGCTCAATGATAAAGACACGCGTGAACATATTTACAGGGATCTTGCGAATGTGTACGCCGACAGGAAAAACTTCGAAGACGCCTATGGTTACCTTTTAAAGAGCTACAGGCTGAGGGACAGTCTCCACAACAAGGACGTAAACAAGCAGGTGGCGGAGATGAACGCGCGGTATGAAACAGAAAAGAAGGACAAGCAGATCCTGATGAAAGATGCCGAAGCAAAACAAACGGCCACCCAAAGGAATGGATTCATAGCCGGCTTCGCTTTGTTGGCATTGCTTTCGGTATACATATTGCGCAGTTACCGCCAAAAGAAGAGAGCGAACGCCTTGCTGGAACAGCAAAAGGAGATCATTGAAGAAAAGAACAAGGACATTACCGCGAGCATCAATTACGCGAGCCGTATACAGGGAGCGATGCTGCCGGAGAAGACCGGCCTTGAAAATTTATTTCCTTCCTCTTTTATCTTTTTCCGTCCCCGCGACATTGTGAGCGGAGATTTTTATTGGTTCTCGGAAAAGGAAGAACATTTACTGATCGCGGCGGCCGATTGTACGGGTCACGGTGTTCCCGGCGCGCTTATGAGCATGATCGGCAGCAGTTTTTTGAACCAGATAGTGAATGAGAAGACCATTACCAGTCCTTCGGAAGTGCTGAACGAGCTCAACCTGCAGGTGATGAAATCACTGAAGCAGAGCTCCGCCGAAGGACAGAATCGTGACGGCATGGACATCAGCTTTGTGGAGATCGCGAAGAACAAAAGGCGGGCACGCTTTGCGGGCGCCAACCGTCCGGTGTACGTGGTAAGGGGAGCGGAGCTGCTGGAAGTGAAGGGCGATAAGCTGCCGATAGGCGGATATTACTCCGGCACACGAAACTTCACTCAAAAAGAGATCGAGCTGCAGGAAGGTGACAGCCTGTACATGTTCAGCGATGGGTATGCCGACCAGTTTGGAGGTGAGAAGGGAAAGAAGTTAATGACAAAACATTTCAAGAACCTGCTGCTCTCTATCCAAAACTTTTCCATGAAGGAACAGGGAAAGATATTGCAGGAGAAGCTTGATGAGTGGCGCGCTTCCTATGAGCAGGTAGACGATATCCTGGTGATCGGGATCAAGGTGTGACCCGTATTATTTCCTGAAATTGTTGACGAAGGCGCCGAGCAGGTAGCAAACGGCGGAAGCGGAGCCGTACATCAGCGCGATGCCCCAGCAATCATCTGAAAAGAGCTTATTGGAGACCTTTATCCCTATGCCGATCATCCAGGGCAGGGCGTTGGCGAGTGTAAACAAGGCAAATGCTTTCAGCGAGCGCCGCGAAGGATGCGTATCGTAGGTCCAGTAAAGCGTAAGCAGGGGAATGCCCGCGCTCCAGATGCCGATGGCCAGGTCGCTTCGGAACCAGCCGGGCGAATCGAGGTAAACACAAAAGAAAGAAAGCGCGGTACAAAGTAAAATGCCGCTGTTGACCCAGGAGGCAGTGTTCTTGCCAACGCCGGCCTTGCGGCTAAAGAGACCAAGGTCCCAGGGCGCCTGGTAATGAAGCAGGGCCTTACAATAGGCGCAACGGCTTTCGGTATTGAACTTGTCGATCTCAGCGGAAGCCCCGCAGGAACTGCAGCGGACGAACTTTTTCAAGCTTTGAGCAATTTAAGGATCGCGTTCTCCACCTCGTCGCTGTCCCACTTTTGTTCGATGCCCGGCATGGCCATGATCTGCTGCATGATGGCCTCCTGGCGCTGTCCTCTTTCCTGCGCTTCTGAATAGCGAAGGTCGGTGCGGTAGGTGACCATTACATAGAGCGGTGTCCATTTCTCAGGATGCTTTTCGGAAAAGCGGGCTTCTATCTTTTTCTGTAAAAGGAAACGCGCGTCGCCAACTTTATCACGCATCTCAATGTAATTCTCAGTAGCTAGTTCCGCGATAGCGTCTCCATCGGGCTTGCGCGAGTTCTCGAAGGCACGGAACACAGCATTCCAATCCTCACGGTGCTTGTTCATCAGTTCTTCCAGTACAATGCAATCCTCGAAACCGCAATTCATACCTTGTCCGAAGAAGGGAACAATGCCATGCGCCGCGTCACCCATAAGCAGGAGCTTGTCCTTATAACTCCAGGGAAAACAACGGATGGTGGCAAGCGATGCGGGAGGAGCGCGGAAATAATCTTCCACCAATGTAGGCATCAGGGGAACGGCATCAGCGAACATCTTATTAAAGAAGGCCAGCATTTTTTCTTTTGTATCGAGTGCGGCGAAAGAGTTCTCGCCTTCGAAAGGAAAGAAGAGGGTGCAGGTAAATGAACGGTCGAGGTTGGGCAGCGCGATGAGCATGAACTGTCCGCGGGGCCAGATGTGCAGGTTATGATGATCGAGTGCGAACTCGCCGCCTTTGGCGGGTGGGATCGTCAGTTCCTTATATCCGTGATCGAGATAGGATTGCGAATAGCTAAAACGGTCGGTGCCTATTTGCAAAGCAAGCCTTGCAGCGGAAAAAGCTCCGTCGGTACCGAAGATCCTGTCCGCGCTTTCCTGTGTTGTCTTTTTTGTTTCGTTATTCTCTAATGTAGCTGTTGCTGAAGTAAGATCGATATGCGTGCAGCGCTCATTGAAAAAAAGCTGTGCTCCGTGTTTTTCGGCAAGATCCATTAAAAGGCAGTTAAGCCCGCCGCGACTTACGGAATAATTGGCTTGTCCATGCGTGCCATAAGGCTGAAAAGCGATCTTGCCATCCAGGTTATGGATCTCCCGGCCTTTCATGGCGATGCCTATTTTCCTTACTTCGTCGCTGATGCCCACTCCATCGAGCCCGCGCCAGCCGCGGTCGCTCAGGGCCAGGTTAATGGAGCGCCCGGCGGAGATGGTACTCTTGCGCATGTCGGGACGGCGTTCGTATACGCTCACCTTAAAGCCGCGCTTCGCGAGGTAAATGGCAAGCAGCGACCCTACCAATCCAGCTCCTATGATGGTTATCTTCTTCTCCACCTTAGTCGGGTTTGTTTTTTTCTTTCTCCAGTCGTTTAACGCGAAACATCAGTACCAGCGAACAAATGAAAGTGATGAAGATGAGCGCCGTGCAGCCGTATAAAAAGCTTTTGTCCTTGCCGGTATCTTCGCTCATGCCGAGGAAAAAAAAGATGCACAGCAAGGCGAAGGAAGTGATGGTGGCGATATAGGCAAGGTAGCGCATAGCTGTGAAAGTACTAATTATCTCATTTCATATTGGCCATCAGGATCTCACCGAAACGATACACGTCTTCGAAAGAATTATAAAGCGGAACAGGCGCGCAGCGGATCACATTGGGCTCGCGCCAGTCGGAGATGACACCCGCCTCGGTTAATTTCTCGTGCAGCGATCTTCCCATTCCATGTGCCACGATGCTCAGCTGGCAGCCGCGTTCTTTGGGGGTGATGATCTCTAGTCTCACGTTTGACGTCTCACGTTTGACGTTTATTTCGGCAACGATAAACTCAAGATAACCCGTAAGTTTTTTGCTTTTCGCAACTAATGCCGGCATACTTGCGGCATCGAAGATATCGAGAGAGGCTTTGTGAGCGGCCATGGAGAATACAGGCGCGTTGCTCAGCTGCCAGGCTTCGGCAGTAGGCATAGGGATAAAGCCTTTCTCCATCTTGAAGCGTGTTTCCTTATCATGACCCCACCATCCGGCAAAACGCTGAATGTCTTTATTAAGATGCCTTTGATGAACGAAGGCACCAGCCACACTGCCCGGGCCAGAGTTTAAATACTTATAAGAGCACCAGCAGGCGAAGTCAACGTTCCAGTCGTGGAGGTTCAGTAATACATTGCCCGCGGCATGTGCCAGGTCGAAGCCAACGATGGCGCCGGCCTTGTGGCCCGCCTCGGTAATGGCCTTCATGTCGAACACTTGTCCGCTGTAATAGTTCACGCCGCCGAACATCACCAATGCCAGCTCCTTCTTGTGTTTGTCGATGGCGCTTAGAATGTCCTCCTGGCGGATGGCATGTTCTCCTTCGCGGGGAAATACCTCAACTACAGCGGTATTGGGGTTGAAGCCGTGGAATTTTGCCTGAGATTCTAAAGCGTATTGATCAGAAGGGAAAGCTTTCGCTTCACAAAGTATCTTGTAGCGCTGTTTCGTGGGACGATAAAAGCTCACCATCAATAAATGGAGGTTCACTGTCAATTGGTTCATCACCACCACTTCTTCGGGCAATGCGCCCACGATCTTAGATACCGGAACCGCGAACTGCTCATGGTAAGGCATCCAGGGGTTTCGCGCATGGAAGTGGCCTTCCACACCGAAGCTGGCCCAGTCTTCGAGCTCGTTAAGGATATAGTCTTGCGTGGCCTTAGGTTGCAGGCCCAGGGAGTTGCCGGTAAAGTACACCACGTCCTTGCCGCCCAGCTGCGGGAAATAGAATTTCTCGCGGAAACCCTTTAAAGGGTCAGCGGCATCCTGCTGTTTAGCGAAATCGAGGGTGTTCTTATAATCCATACAAGACGGAGGATATACTTCTCAAAGATATATATTTGTATATCATTTGGTTTTATGAAAAAGCAGAGGTCAGAAGCGCTGTTCGAGAAGGCGAAAAAATATTTTCCGGGAGGAGTTAATTCACCGGTGCGGGCATTCCGCTCCGTTGGAGGTACGCCTCTTTTTATTGAGCGAGGCAAAGGCGCCCATATCTGGGATGCCGATGGTAACGAGTTCATCGACTTCTGCTGTTCCTGGGGGCCCCTTATCCTGGGCCATGCGCACCCTAAGGTAGTTGCCGCGGTAAAAGAGGCGGTAGAGAAGGGCAGTTCCTTTGGCGCGCCTACCGAACTGGAGAACAAGCTGGCTGAGCTCATCTTATCCAACAACAAATACATCGAGAAGATGCGCTTCGTAAGCTCCGGCACCGAAGCAGTGATGAGCGCCATACGTTTGGCACGTGGCTTTACCGGTAGAAGCAAAATATTGAAGTTCGAAGGCTGCTACCACGGACATAGCGATTCACTGCTGGTGAAAGCGGGCTCGGGCCTTGTCACTTTCGGGAACACTTCTTCTGCCGGTGTGCCGGAGGCATTTGTGAAGGAGACGATCGTAGTTCCTCTGGCGAATGAGGCGGCAGTGAAAGAAGCGTTCAGCAAATTCAAGAACGAGATCGCCTGTGTGATCATAGAGCCGATCCCCGCGAATAATGGCTTGCTGCTCCAGGAAAAAAAATATTTACAATTCCTTCGTGAACTCTGTACAGAGAATAAGACGCTTCTCATTTTCGACGAGGTGATCTCCGGTTTCCGTATTGGCTTTACCGGCGCGGCGGGTCATTATGGTATCCAGCCCGATATTGTTACTTATGGTAAGATCATCGGCGGCGGATTACCAGTAGGGGCATATGCTTCACGTGCCGAGATCATGGCGAAGATATCTCCCGAGGGCGATGTGTACCAGGCAGGAACCCTAAGCGGAAACCCTGTTGCCATGGCAGCAGGCATCGCGCAGCTGAGCGAGTGCTTGAAGCCCAATTTCTACAAACAGCTCGAAGACAAGACAGCAAAATTCGTAAACGACCTTAACGATTACGCGAGCACCAATCGTTATTCCTTCAAGGTATTTTCCATCGGCAGTATCTTCTGGCCGGCCTTTACCGACGCGGTGAACATCAATTCGGCGGAGCAGATCGATGCCGAAAGCATGAAGAGCTTCCGAGCGCTGTATCATGCCATGCTTGAAAAGGGTGTTTACTTTGGTCCTTCGGGCTACGAAGTAGGTTTTGTTTCCGAAGCGCACGATGAAAAGGTCCTGCAGGCTACCCAGCGTGTTATCATGGAATGCCTTGACACGGTAATGCAAAGCGCCTGATGCCGGGCTTTGACAGGATAGCTCCTTTCTACGATCTTCTCGCAACAGTTTTTTCCTTTAATACGATCTGGCGCTCCCAATCCCATTTTATTCCCGGTCTCAAAAAGAATTCGTCTGTCTTAATACTAGGAGGAGGAACAGGAAAGATCTTGGAAGAACTTGACAGGCAAGATGTGGTAGGGAGCTGCGTGTACGTGGAACTATCGGCGAAAATGATGGAACGGACGAAGAAAAGATGGAGCGGAGAGCGGAGAGTGGTGTTTATACACGGGTCAGTGGAAAATATTCCTAATGAGCGATTCGACATAATAATAACTCCTTATGTGCTGGATTGCTTTGATGAGAACGAACTTGATAAAGTAATGAACGCCCTCCGCGATCATCATTCGCCCTCTGGCCAATGGCTCCTTACAGATTTCGCGAAAGACAATCTCATTACCCGTACTTTGTATTTTTTCTTCAGGATCACAGGATCGCTAAAAGTAAAACGCCTGCCCGAATTCGAAAAGCAATTTACCCGTTTAGGCTATAAAGTGGAAAGGGAAAAATATTTCTTCTTCCGCCAGCTCGTGGCTAGAGTCTACTCGCGGCAATGATCGCCAGGCATTGCGCCAGCATCATGCCTTCGAGTAAGAAAGAATAATAAAAGTCGCTGCTCTTTTCCTTCGTGTTCCAAATGGAAATACCGGCAACGAAAGCAGAAACGATCAGTGCCGAGGGATAGGCGGCATCCATTTGATCCTCTCTGAAATACTGGAAGAAGGTAAGCCCCGCAAAGAGGCCCAGGGCAAGAAGCGCGATGCTTTTCGCGCCTTTGATGCCAAGTAAAAGAGGAATTGTTACTGTTCCCTTTGCTTTATCATATTCCATGTCGCGAATGTCGAATGGAATGGTGATGGCGAAGATGAAGAGCAGCCTGCGGATGAAGACATAGATCATTTCGGGCTTTTGTAAGAGCGAAAGATCGCCTTTGTCGAGGACGGGAAGCAATACGGTTGTTAATCCAAGCACCAGGGAGATGAGAAATATCTTGATGCCTGGAATGTCGCGGAGGCGTATCCATTTTCCTTTTGCGGGGATACAAGGAATAGTATAGGCGAATGAAATAGCCGCCACAGGTAAGAGATAAAGCAAAGTGCTAAAGCTTACAAAGAAGAGAACTGAGATCGCGATGCCGATGGCAGCCAAAGCCATAACTGTAAAGAACAGCGTACGGTGCTCAATGACCCAGAGATGTCGCGAAGCCAGTTTCTCATTTTCTTCACGGGCGCCAAAACGAAATGCCCTGTGAAAGGAATAAAGAAAAAGGGTGGAGCAAAAGAGGAAGAGGGGATAGGCAAAGCAGGTGATCGTTCCGTAGAGAATGAGATAGGTCTCAAAAACGAGCGAGGTAACACAAAGGGAAAGGAAGATGTTAGTGAAAACAAAATAGCCCGCTAGTTTTTCAAGGGAACGCAAGGCTCATTCTTTAATAAAATTGCTGTACACATAAACTCCCGCGAAGCCCACCGCCAGGCCAGCCAGGCTGCCCTTCAAGGACTGGATCAGCCTCTTTTTGCGGGCCACACGTTCATAGCCTAATATATAGGTATCGTAATTAAGGTAGTTGAGATTGGACACGGTGCTGTGCCGGATCCTCACCTTTGATACCAGCGTGGATGCTGAATAAGCGAAGGGAGGCGCCAGCGAAAAAATGCTGGGCAGCACCACAATAGAGCTCGCGCCGATCACAAAACTGGAGGCCGTGGCGAAGTGGCATTTGTATTTTCTGGCGTCCTGCTCACCACGAATAAAGAAACGGGTTTCCTCCACGGTGTAATAGTTGGCGAACAACGAATCCTGTTTGTAATAGAGTTTTTCGGGAGTGTTACGGAACTTAATGGAGAAGAGGCGATCGCCTTCGATGATCACTTCCTTTTGCTTCTTCCTTTTCTGCGCCAGTATCTTGATGCCGAAAAAGGAGGTATCGATCACTGGCGCTTTGAACTCTTCGCCGTTCAGCAGCAGGATATTGGCCTCGCCCAGGTTGTTCTGTGAAAGCACTGTAAAGGGAATTGCCAGTAAGAGAAATAAGAGGGGCCGCATATTCTTTACGAAGATAGTCAAGGATGATCTAATCTCCACGACAAATAGCAGATCTTAGAGCCCTTCTTGCTGAAGATCGACTCGTAAAAGGTCTGAATGTTCTTCAGCGGGCCGTCCCGTCCGGCTCCATCGGCATATAGGTCGTTGGTGTTGTCGAGCAACGGCAATTTCAGCTCTTGTATTGTCTCCAGGGTAAACTCATAAAGCATTTGGCTGTCGGTCTTAAGCTGAAGTGTGCCGCCTTTTTTCAGGATCTTTTTATAGCGTTCCAAAAAGACAGGGTGTGTGAGTCGCTTCCGGATGCGGCCTTTTTGCGGCTGTGGATCGGGGAAGGTGATCCAGATCTCGCTTACCTCATTTGCGTCAAAGGCTCCGGCGATGTTATCGATACGGCTGCGGAGGAAAGCTACGTTGTTCATTTTATCGTCGAGCGCTGTTTTGGCTCCCACCCAAATGCGGTTGCCTTTCAGATCTACGCCAATAAAGTTCTTGTTTGCGTTTTCCCTGGCAAGCCCTATGGTGTATTCTCCTTTGCCGCAGCCCAGTTCGAGCACGATGGGATGATCGTTCTTAAAAAAGTCTTTGTGCCAGTTTCCTTTCATCGGCAAGTCCCCGATGCTGCGCCCACGCTGCACGTGATGGAACACGTTGGGGAAGTTCTCGATCTCCGCGAAGCGCTGTATCTTGTTCTTTGCCATTACTAATTCCTACTTTTACAAAAGTAAGAGAAAGCATGAGCAAGAAGCGAATATTGGTGGCACCCCTCGACTGGGGCCTGGGACACGCGGCAAGGTGTGTGCCCATTGTTCGCTATTTGCAGGAGAAAGGAGCGGAGATAGTGATGGCTGCCGATAAAGGGCCGCTGGCATTATTAAGAGAAGAATTTCCGCAATTAGAATTTTTGGTGTTGCCCGGTTACGACATTCGTTATGCGAAGAGCGGCAAAGCCATGCCACTGAAAATGCTCTTGTCTGTTCCTGGAATCCTCGCGAAGATCAAGAGCGAACATGAGGCATTGAAGCAGATCATCAAAGAGAAAAAGATAGACGCGATAATTTCCGATAACCGCTACGGTCTATGGACGAAGGAAGTCCCCTGTATTTTTATTACCCACCAACTTCGCATCAAATCTCCCATCGGCGAAAACCGCTTGCAAAAGATCAATTACAAATACATTGAGAAATTCACCGAGTGCTGGAT
>JANWJV010000058.1 GCA_025451785.1 Bacteroidia bacterium
AAACTGCTTCCGCAGATCGCGGAAGAGAATCTGGCGGAGTACTGCGATGTTTTTTGTGAGCGCAATTATTTCAGCAAGGAAGACACGGTGAAAATATTATCGGCCGCGGCGAAGCTCGGCTTGAAAGGCAAGGTACATGCCGAGCAACTAAGCCATTCGGGCGGCGTGGAAGCAGGTGCTGAATGTGGCGCCATCAGCGTTGACCATTTGGAATACATCAGTGACAGCGATATAGAACTTCTAAAAAAAAGCGAGACCATTCCTACTCTTTTACCCGGCGCGCAGTTCTTTTTGCAATTGCCGCATCCCCCGGCTCGCAAGATGATCGACGCGGGATTGGCAATCGCTCTTGCCAGTGATTACAACCCCGGTTCCTCGCCTTCCGGCAACATGAACCTTATGGCGGCCTTAGCTTGTGTTCAATACAAGATGACACCCGAGGAAGCTATCAATGCCGCTACGATCAACTCGGCTTGCGCTATGGGACTGGAGAAGGGTCATGGCAGTATCGCCATCGGTAAAAAAGCGAACCTGTTTATCACAGAGGAAATACCCGGCTATGCCTATTTACCTTATGCATTTGGCAGCAACCTGGTGGAGACGGTGATCATTAACGGAAAAGTACAATAACAAAAAGCATATGGACCAGATCATTGAATGTGTTCCCAACTTCAGCGAAGGCCGCGACCCTGGTATCATCCGCCAGATAACGGCTGAGATAGAAAGCACCGAGGGTGTGAAGCTGCTCAACGTGGATCCCGGAAAGGCTACCAACCGTACGGTGGTAACCTTTGTAGGCAATCCCGCAGCGGTGGTGGAAGCGGCCTTCCGCGCAATCAAAAAGGCAGGCGAGCTCATCGACATGAGTAAGCATAAAGGAGAACATCCGCGCATGGGCGCGACTGACGTTTGTCCGCTCATTCCCATTGCGGGTATCAGCATGGAGGAGACAGCGGCCTGGGCAAAGAAACTGGCAGAGCGTGTTGGCAAGGAATTGAAGCTCCCGGTGTATCTCTATGAAGCAGCGCAGGCGGACAAGAAACGCAGCAACCTTTCTGTTATCCGTGCTGGTGAATACGAAGGCTTTTTCAAAAAGATAAAGCTCCCTGAATGGAAACCTGATTTCGGTCCTGCTGAGTTCGACGCCAAGCGCGGCGCTACGGTGATCGGCGCGCGTGATTTCCTGGTGGCATACAACGTCAACCTTAACACCACCTCCGTGCGCAGGGCCAACTCCATTGCCTTTGACGTGCGTGAAGCAGGGCGTGTAAAGAGGGAAGGGCACCCGGTAACCGGTAAGATAGTGAAGGATGCGAACGGAAGCCCTGTGAGCATTCCCGGCACACTAAAGTCAGTGAAGGCCATTGGCTGGTACATCGAAGAGTATGGGATAGCCCAGATATCGATGAACCTCACCAACATTTCAGTTACTCCTGTGCATGTGGCCTTTGATGAAGTGTGCAAGAAGGCACAAGACCGTGGTATTCGGGTAACAGGTTCCGAACTGGTGGGACTCATTCCTTTACAGTCGCTGCTCGACGCCGGCAAATATTTCCTGCGCAAACAGAAACGTTCGGTAGGCATCCCGGAGAAGGACATCATCCGCATCGCGGTAAAATCATTGGGCCTGGAAGAGCTTGGTCCTTTCAAACCCGAAGAGCGCATCATTGAATATTTGCTGAAAGCAAACGACGATAAGCTGGTACGCATGGACCTTAGGGCTTTTGCTGATGAAACCTCCAGCGAAAGTCCGGCTCCCGGGGGCGGAAGCATTGCCGCTTATGCCGGAGCATTGGGAGTTTCCTTAGGAACCATGGTCGCCAATCTTAGTTCGCACAAGCCTGGATGGGATGAACGCTGGGAAGAGTTCAGCGATCACGCGGAAACCGGTCAGCGACTTAAGAGCGAGCTCCTGAAACTGGTGGACGAAGATACCCGTGCCTTTAACCGCATCATGGCAGCCTTTGGCATGCCCAAAGCAACCGACGAAGAAAAAGCGGCAAGAACAGCGGCGATAGAAGCGGCAACAAAGACCGCCACCGAAGTTCCTTACCGTGTAATGGAACTATCATTCGAATCGATGTACATGATAAAAGCGATGGCGGAGACAGGCAATCCTAACTCGGTGAGCGATGCCGGCGTAGGTGCGCTTTGCGCGAAAGCCGCGGTAACAGGGGCTTACCTCAATGTGCAGATCAACGCGAAGAGCTTACAGGACAAAGCATTCGCCGGCTCCATTGTTTCGAAAGCCAAAGCGCTGAACGAACAGGCCGCGAAGCTGGAAGCGGAGATATTGACCGCTGTGAATGCTAAACTTTAACGGGGGATTCCCGTATAATATTATAAAGGCAGGGATATGGGTTTGAGGGAACGACTATTATGCAACCAGCGATTCAGGAAGATATTTTACTCCTTTGCCTTTCGCTTGCTCCTTCTCAACTTCAAGAAGAACCACCTGCTGTTGGTCACCTGGCTGATCCTTTTTGGGTTCATCACCAAGAACATCGCTGCCCGTTACGGGGTTCCCTTCCTCTTTCTCGACCCCGATTACCTTGGCGAAGTGGGCTTCCTCTCTTACTTCATTGTAGGCTTCAGCTGCGGCGGCTTCATCCTGGCCTACAATATCAGCAGCTATATCATGAACGGGTTCCGCTTTCCCTTCCTGGCTACCCTTTCGCATCCCTTTTGGAAATACTGCCTCAACAATTTCATTATCCCTGTAGCTTTCCTCATTACCTATTGCATCGAGATATTCCGCTTCCTGCATTCAGAACAATTGCAGGGATTGTCTTCGATATTGCTCTTGGTCTTCGCCTTTCTATTGGGCACCGCCTCCTTCCTTTTCCTGGGTCTGACTTATTTCTTCCGTGCGAACAAGGACATCTATAAGATGTACGGCATGAAGCCGCTCGATCCTAAGGAGGACCTAAAGCTAAAGAAGCGACAGATCGCCAACAGGCATTCCGGAAAACGAAATCCTTTTCTTATCACTGAATCACGGGATTGGTATGTTGAAACCTATCTGAGCGGGCCTTTCCGCACAAGGCTGGTTCGCCCCGTGAAGCACTATAAGAGGGAAATGCTCAAGAGCGTGTTCAAGCAGAACCACCGGGCGGCGGCTTATTTCGAGATCATCGCGGTATTGAGCCTGTTGAACCTTGGCCTGCTCCGTGACTTCCCTGCTTTCGAGATCCCCGCGGGTGCCAGCGTGTTCCTGCTCTTTACATTGTTCCTCATGCTTGGCAGTGCCTTGCATACCTGGTTCAGGGGCTGGTCGAATGCCATGGTGATACTACTCCTGGTGATGATCAACTATATGTACCGCTGGGATTTCCTTAACTCCGACAACCGCGCCTACGGACTGAACTATAAAACAGAGAAGGCCGCCTTCAACTACTCAGCGCTCAAAGCCTACGATTCCGAGAAACAATTAAGACACGAGGACATTAATTACACACTGGAGATATTGGAGCGATGGAAGAAAAAGAACAGCGTCGGCAAGGACAGCACGTATAAACCACGCCTGGTATTCATCAATACAAGCGGCGGCGGATTGCGTTCCACACTTTGGACATTTCGTGTGCTGCAGTATACTGACAGTTTGATGCAGGGCGACCTGATGAACCATACTCAGATGATCACCGGCTCTTCGGGCGGGATGATCGGTGCCGCTTACTTCAGGGAATTGTATCTCCAGTACATCAATAAGCAGCGCCCCATTTATTACGGCGACTCCTTGCTTGCCAATATATCAGGTGATATGCTGAACCCCCTGGCCTTCAGTATCGCCACCAACGACCTTTTCTTCCGCTTCCAGCGGTTTAAAGACAGCAGCTACAGTTATGTAAAGGACCGCGGTTATGCGTTCGAGAATGCCTTGAACCAGAATACCGGCCATGTGTTTTCGAAGAAGCGCCTTGGCGATTATAAGTTGCCGGAGGAGCAGGCAAAGATCCCTATGATCGTCCTGGCGCCCACCATTATCAACGACGGACGAAAACTGCTCATCTCTCCCCTGCCCATCTCCTACCTGGCGCAGAACGCGATCCGCGGCACCGTTTACATTCATCCGCTGATGGAGAATGTGGAGTACAGCCGGTTCTTTGAAAAACAAGGAGCACCTGCATTGCGTTTCACCAGCGCCTTGCGAATGAATGCCACCTTCCCCTATATCACACCCATCGTATCATTGCCCAGTGAGCCCGCTATGGAAGTGATGGATGCGGGCATGCGCGATAACTATGGATTGGAGACCACGCTCAAGTTCCTGTTCAGCTTCCGCAAATGGATAACCGAAAACACAAGCGGCGTGGTGATCATACAGATCAGGGACAGGCATAAAGAATTTCCTATCGAAGAAACACCCGAAAAAACATTGTTCCAGAACTTCGCCAGGCCTTTGGGAAGATTTTACGGAAACCTGTTCAATACCCAGGACTTCCAGCAGAACCAGTTGATCCAATACGCCAGCCTTTGGTTCAACGAGAAGATAGATGTGTTGAACTTCGAGCTGCAGAACGAAATGCCGGACAATATTTCTCTGAGCTGGCACCTAACGGTACGGGAAAAGCGTAAGGTGCTCAACTCGCTTTACCTGAAGGAGAACCAGGAGAATATTCAATTGCTCCAGGACCTCTTGAAGTAATCTCTTAACTTTACTGCATGAAGTTCATCATCGAGATACTTGTCTCCACCCTTGCCATTGTAGTAGCCTCTTACCTGTTAGGAAGCGGTGTGAAGGTTGACAGCTTTACCACCGCGCTTATTCTGGCGGCGGTGCTGGCTTTCCTGAATGCAGTTGTAAAACCCCTGATGATCATCTTCACCATCCCGGTAACGCTCGTTACTTTCGGCTTGTTCCTCCTGGTGATCAACACTGTCATCATCCTGATCGCCGACAGGCTGATCGATGGCTTCAGTACTAAGAGCTTCTGGTGGGCGTTCCTATTCAGCGTGATACTTTCGCTGGTAACATCGGTATTGAACAGACTTAAGAAAAAAGCGGAGCAAAGGGATTAGTTGCCAACAACCACCTTCGTGG
>JANWJV010000059.1 GCA_025451785.1 Bacteroidia bacterium
CGGTGTTCGTGCACATGGCCGAAAAATATTATATGACCCGCCAGGCCTTTTGGGTCGACTCCATACAGTTGAGCAAGATCGTTACACGCGCGCTCAGGCTGAAGCCCACCCTCATTGACAAACCGGCACCCGAGATACTGATGCCCGACTCGAACGGCAAACCTGTTTCACTGCTTTCACTAAAGTCGAAATACACCGCCATCTTCTTCTGGAACTACGACTGCCATCATTGCCAGGAGTCGGCCGAAAAGCTGATCAAGATCTACCGCAAATACCAGCCAAAAGGTTTCGAGGTATATGCCGTGGAGACAGAACCCTCCTTCGAACCATGGAAAAAATACATCCATGAGCACAAGTACGACTGGACCAATGTGTGCGATCCGAAAATGGAAAGCAACTTCAGGGCCTGGTATGATGTTTACATGACGCCGCTGCTGATGCTTATCGACGAGAAGAAAAAGATCGTCGCCAAGCAGATAACTCCCGAGCAGCTGGACGATATCCTCAGCCGCAGGCTGAAGTAATTTTATCTCATGCGCTTCACTCATTTATTGGCGGTACTTGCCTTCTTCCCCCTTCTCTCCTGCCGAAAAGATTCGGTAGTGCTTACAGGTTCGGGCCAGCTTGGTTTTGAAAAGACCTATGGCGGCAGCGGCGATGAGCTTGGTAAAGCCACCATAGAAACACCCGAAGGCAATTATGTTGTTACCGGCTCTACCACCAGCTGGGGCAATGGCCTTACCGATGGATATCTTTTGATGACCGACCACAATGGCGAACTGATTTGGCAAAAGACCTTCGGTGGTTCCGGCGCGGAAGGGTTCAACAACCTTGTTCGTACCCCTGACGGAGGCTTTCTTGTTCTTGGCGCCAGCACCAGCTTCGGTTCGGGCCTCAATGATTTTTACCTTGTAAAGACCGATGCCAGCGGCAACCAGCAATGGAGCCAGGCCTACGGAGGCAGCGATCACGATATAGGCATCGGCATTTGCGCCACCAGCGATGGTAATTACCTGCTGGCCGGCATGACAGCGAGTTACGGTTCAGGTCCCGACGATATATGGCTCCTGAAAGTTGACCCTAACGGTACGGTGCTCTGGAATAAGACCTACGGTGGGTCTTCGGGCGAATGGGGCTATGGTGTAACAGAAATGAGCGGCGCTTATTACCTCTTCGGCCATACTGAAAGCTACGGCAGCGGCGACAGGGATTTTTACCTGCTCAAATTAAATACTTCGGGCGACACTTTATGGACCCGCACGTATGGCGGAAGCGGCTACGAACAAAGCAGCACCATTTATAAGACCGCAAGCGGAGAACTGCTGCTCTGCGGGCACAGCGCCAGCTTCGGGCATCCTGAACATAACCTGTTTGCGGTAAAGGTGAACGCCTCGGGAACTTTGCTATGGCAGCTCAATTACGGAGGCACTTACCATGACGGGGGTGAATGCGGTATTGAGATAGCGGGAAATTTTTACCTGGCGGGCCGCAGCGATAGTTTCGGAAACCATTCGGAGAACATGTACCTGGTGAAGGCGGATATCAGCGGGAACAACACTAGTGAACTGAACTTCGGCGGACAGGCTCCTGATGCCGCCTATTCGATCATTGAAACAAACACCTCGCTTCTGCTAACAGGAAATACTTCCAGTTACGGAAAAGGCAACAATGATATTTACCTGGTAAGAACTCCCAGGTAATTACCTCGCTATTACCACCTTTTTTACCGCGCTTTGCTCTCCTGCCATCAGTGTGTAGAAATAAACACCAGGCTGCAAGTCGGCGACGTTCAATATGTGCATGTGATCGCCTGAAGAGAATTGTTGCTCCATCTCCACACGAACCGCATTACCAAGAATATCGCTTAGCAAAAGTTTAACGCCGCTTGCTTCTTTAAGACTGAACTGTATGGCCACCTGCTCAGAGGCGGGGTTAGGGAACACATTGAAATTCATTCCGGCTTCGGCGATCTCCTTCACTCCTACCACATTGATCCAGGCTGTATCGAAGATACCCTGGCTGAGATTGAAGTAAGTGCCTGAGGCGCCTTTCTCGAGCTTAAGCGCCCTTACCATGTAATAGTTCTTGCCGTTCTTGGGCGAGGCATCGGTATAAACGGTGGCGGTGATAAGTGAGGAATTGATCCTGTTGTAAACACCTGTTACTGTATCGAGGCTGTACGCGTTGTATCCAAGTATAGAATCGGCTGATGGTTTCCAGCTAAGCCCGATGCTTGTCACATTGGGAGTGGCCACAAGATTAGCTGCCGGCCCTACAACGTGAAGCCTGAGCGAAGGATCGCCCATCAAACCCATGTGAACCCCCTGCGCGGCATAATTGCTAAGGTAAAGTCCGCCGTTCTCCATGCTCACTTGCGCCGAGTAACCAATTTGGTCACCCATGCCCATGTGGTGGAATGACCAATAAGGCCTTCCCGACCAGCAATTGGTAAGCGCCCAACCATTGGAGGCAAGAGGCGCGCGCAGGAAATTGTTCTGCGCGTCCCAGTCGCCGAAATAACTTCCGAACAACATGGTGAATACCGTTTGGGGATTGTTGGTGGTGAAATCGGTAGTGATGCCAATACCGCCGGCAGAAGTATAGGACCCTCCGCCGCAGCCGTATGACCATAGATAGCTTTGGCCGCTCATGCCGGTAAAGTAATCGCCGGCAGTAACGTTGGCAGCGTTAAAGAGCGCGTCAAAGTTCCTCCAGCCGCTGCTGGCAAATGCTTCGCCGCTGAAATAACCGAAGTTATCATCGATGAGCGCACGGCGCTGCGGCACGTTGATCTTGTACTTGTAGTTGAAGCTCTTGGTAAGGTATTGTTTGAGCAATTGCTGCTCTGTTTGAGAAAAGGCTGGCATGTTCGACAGATCCACCCTGCCTACTTGCAATTCTATTTTGAGATTGCCTGACAGATAATCGGGATCGAACTTACCGTCGCCGGGAATGTTCTTGTTCTCGGGGCGCGAAGCGCCCGCGTTGTTCACGATATTGTCTGTCCAATAGGTGCTGTCGATATCGGCATAATACATATCCGAAGGCCAGGCGCCCAGGTGGTCAGGGTGCCCGTCAGGATTGATCTCGCCAGAATACGGCACAGGAACATGCCCAAAAAGATAGACCGCCTTTACTTTTGTAGGATCTGCAAGGTAGATCTGCTTGATGATCTTCTTCACATATTTCACGGGCCTGGTCCTGCCAATGTTCCTTGTTATCACTGTCCATCCGTCACCTGTAAGATCGGTCTCCAATTGGCGGATATCGGCAGCCATCGGAACCGAAAAAGTACTGTCAACGAGCAGGATCAGCTTACCCCTCGATTCAACAACAGGAAGTTCGATGCCGGCATACACATAGGTATTGGCGGCTACACCTCCTGTTTTCAGAAAACGATATTCATAGTCAACACCAACGCTCACGGTGCTGTCAACATATTTAACAGCACTAGCGCCCAGTGTTTTGGGGGAGCCCCATGAAGTAGCGGTTTTTGCCTTACGATAAACATAAAAATTAGTGGCGCCCGTAATGGCACTCCATGTAAACGTAATGCGGGGCGGAAGTTTTTGCACCGCGGTTGTAAGCTGGATGGTGGCGTCAACCGAGTTTTGTGCTTGCGTGCTGATCGCGAGGCCAGAAAAGAGTAGTACGATAAGGCCGGTGTAAATGTTCTTCATGCTGGGTTTATTATGATATTTGTGTAAAATAACTTAATCCCCGCGACCTACGCAAGATTTTTTTAGGATGCTCCGGAAATTATTTTACAATACCTGGCTCAATGCCGAAGAAGAGGCCGCAGAAGCTCTTCGAAGCGGACAGCGGCATAGAGAAGGCTGGAAGGTGATGATCATTTGCATTACGGTGGCCTTCTCGCTTACCATGATCAAGTACCTGGGCGATGTACGTTTCTTCGGGGCTTCGCTCAAGAACCTTGGGCTCGAAGGGCTTGCCGCGAACTTTGATGCCTCTATGTCATCGCCCGCGCATGGGCAATTGCTAAGGCTTGCCCATTGGGTTGGTATTATCATTTTTTCCTACCTGGTCATACCGGTTCTTCTCATCAAACTCTTGTTCAAGGAAAAACTAAGCGACTACGGCCTTCGTTTCAAAGGTGCCTTCAAAGACGGCTATCTTTACCTTATCATGCTGGTGGTAATGGTACCTTTGGTACTTTTCTTCAGCACCACCGCCAGCTTCCAGGCGCGATACCCCTTTTATGAGCTTTCGGAACGGGAAGCGCTCTTCCCCTATTTCTGGACCTGGGAGCTGCTCTACTTCCTGCAGTTCTTCGCGCTCGAGTTCTTCTTCCGTGGATTCATGGTGCATGGCACAAAAAAACATTTCGGGTTCTACTCTGTATTTGTGATGACGATCCCCTATTGCATGATCCATTTCGGGAAACCCCTGCCGGAAACCATATCGGCCATCGTTGCGGGTATCGTACTTGGAACGTTGAGCTTGAAAAGCAGGTCAGTGTATCTTGGCGTTGCCATCCATTACAGCGTTGGCATTACCATGGACCTCTGCGCGCTGTGGCAGAAAGGACTTCTTTAGTATCAGGTATCAAGTAGCGAGTATCAGGTACTTAATACCCCATACTTGATACTTGATACTTGATACTTGATACTTGATACCTGTTACTTGCTACTACTCGAGCTCAGAGAACAGCACCATTAGTTTTCCGAGTTTCACCCTTGCCTCCGCCGGACTGCAATCGTAATTATTAAGGATCACAGAAAAAGCAAGCAGTTTCCCTTTCCTGTTCTTTACGTAACCCGTATAGCTGCGCGCGCGGGTGATGTAGCCGCTTTTTACGCGCATGTTATTATCGGCAAAAGTGCCTTCAGCAAAAGCTCCGGCAGGCGGCAATGAATTATAGAAAGCCCTGAACACCGTCGTGTCCGCCGCTATTGCTCTTAGCACTTCGGTCTCCGCCTCGGGGCTTATGGCGTTGGCCCTCGACAGGCCACTGCCGTCGTTCATGTAAATACCTTTAACAGGAACTCCTTTGGAAGCCCATAGGTTAAGTACGAGGTCGGTGCCCGCGTTATCTTCTCCCCAGCCGTTCTTCGCCAGCGCGATGGTCTTCAACAATGATTCGGCATAATGATTATTGCTTTTCATATTCGTGTAATACACGATCTTCGAAAGCTCAGGGGAAAGATGGCGGTAAATAGTGTTCCTTCCAAAACCTTTTATTGAATCGAGTGCGAGGCGCCTGGTAGTTGCTCCCTTCTCCACCTTTGTGCCCGCTTTCTCCAGCGCGTTCTTCAGCGACCAGGCGCAAAACATGGCCGGATCAGGCATGGAACCTTCCACATCATAATCGTCCTTGCCAACCGGAATAGTGCCGGTCATATACCTTTCATAAGAATAGGGAGCTCCGTATATGTATGCGTTATCGCCGCTGTTGGCGGGGCCTGAGGTTACGTTGTTCTTCAGGCTCAATCCAGGTATTTCAGGCACGATCCTTTTGACTGTGGCAGGTTGAGCCCTTATGATGTTAGACTTAAAGTAAACAGTGTATTTATTATCCATGAAAGAAAGCCCGCAGGCACCCGCTCCATAGTAGTTTCCCATGTCGCCCCATATCCAGGTACTGGGGATCATCTCGCTCTCAAAGGCATCATCATCACCCACCACGCAGCCTGTCACCTTCTTTATTCCTTTGGCGCGGATCAGCGCTGCCCATTTAGCGGGCAGGCCAAGCGTATCTTTCTTATCAGCAAAATACGCCGAGCCCAGGCTGGGATCTCCGCTGCCTTTTATATAGATATTGCCATCGAGCACACCGCTTACACTGTCCAATACTCCATCGTACTGAAGTTGGGTCTCGTATTTATACTGGGGACCGAGCATGAATAGGGCGGCACCGGTGGTAAGTATTTTAAGTGTGCTCGCGGGCACCAGGCTTAGCTGGCTGTTATAACTTGCCAGCACAGAGTCCTTGGCCGCGTACTTTACACAATAGCCCCAGGAGGCATGGGCCAGGTCGGGATCCTTTTTGAGGCGCTCGGTCTCTTCGATAAGCTTTTTAAGAGAAGCATTGGGCGAAGTACCGGTTCCTGCGCCGAGGAAACAGCTGGCAAGGGTCAATATGAGGAGCGTTCTTTTCAATACAGATCTAGTATCTCAAAGATAAGTTCTTTATCTATTCTCCTGTCATGGCAGGGTTTTTGCCAACGACGGCGCTTTATCTAAATTTGACCCCTGTATCTCCCTTAACGATGACCTTTAAAAAGAACGGCTTCCTTTTCCTTTTCCTGCTCGCCCCTGCCGTTCTGTTTGGTGACAACCTGCTTGACAGCCTTCAGGGCCTGCTTAAAAAGGACATTCCAGACACACAGCGCGTTATGGTGTACCACGAGATCATCAATGAGGTCTTCGGCGCCGATCCTGACAAGGCGCTTCTCTATGGTGATACCGCCTATGCTATTTCCGAAAAGAAAGGTTACCTGCCCGGACTCTATCGCTCGCTGCAGTTCTATGGGCGCTATAATTTTTACAAGGCCTATTATAAAAAGGCCCAGGACTATTTCCTGAAGGCTTATCGCGTGGCTGAAAAAATTGACGATCCTATGTACCTGGCCCGTTCCATCAATTCGATCGGCGCCATTTATGCCACGCAAGGATATTACGACCGGGCAGCGGAGAGCTATGACAAGGCGCTTCGCATTGCTGAACAAAGTGGTGACTCTGCGGCCATCGCTATGTACAGCGGTAACCTGGGGACCAATTACCGCGACCTGAAGATCGATTCCCTCGCGTTGAAATACCTCTATTACTCCATTGGCATAAGGCAGCGCATTGATAAAAGGAGCGGAACCGCTGATAACCTGCGGGCACTTGCATCAGTTTACAACAATATAGCCGGCATTTTTTATTCTAAGAAAGATTGGAACAAAGCGCTTTATTACGATGAACTGGCCCTCGAGATCCGTAAAGAGCAGAACGACAACATGGGCATCATAAACAGTCTTTCTAATATCTCTGATGTTTACTCAACGATGGGCGATTACAAAAAGGCTATGTCTCTTTCTCTTGAGGCTCTGCAGCTTTCACGAAAGATCGGGATGAGAGAGCAAATGAGATCGCTTTACGGCGACCTCTCCGGACTGAATGCCAAGGCGGGAGATTACAGAGCGGCTTATTCGTACGATACTTTACAGGCCCAGCTCAAGGATTCTATTTTCGGGCAGGCAAGCGCCAAACAGATCGCCGACATGACCACAAAATACGAGACCGAGCAAAAAGAAAAGGCGATCAAGCTCACTACGCAACGGAACAATATCCAGGACCTTTCGCTGAAGAAAAAACAATGGTTCCTTTATGCTTCCTATACCGGCGGTGTATTGCTCCTTATCATTTCCGGCATTTTCCTTAACAGTTATTTCCTGAAAAAGAAAACAAACCTGGAACTGGAAAAACAAAACCAGGAAGTTGTTCTTCAGAAGAATATCATTGAAGAAAAGAACAGGGAGATCACCAGCAGTATTTATTACGCGAAAAAGATACAGGACAGCATCCTGCTTTCGGAGAAAGAAATAAAGAAACAGCTGCCGGGAGGCTTTATCCTTTTCCTTCCGAAGGACATTGTGAGCGGCGACTTTTATTTTCTTGAGACAAAAGGATCACAAACGGTAGTGGCCGCGGTTGACTGCACCGGCCATGGTGTGCCGGGAGCTTTCATGAGCCTTGTGGGCCACGATTCGCTGAAGCAGGCGCTGCAGCAGGGCATTACACAACCCGGGCTCATCCTCAATTACCTGAGCAGGAACGTGAACATTTCGCTGCGGCAGGCCAGCGAAGGTTCGGCCATAAAGGACGGCATGGACATCGCGCTTTGCAGCATCGACCGTGAACGGCTGCAGTTGCAATATGCCGGCGCGTTTAATCCTTTGTACCTGGTGAGGGATCACGAGCTGCAGGAGATCAAAGCTGACAAATTCGCGATCGGAAGTTATTTTGACGGAAGCACCTCTTTTGTCAATCATACAATGGAACTAAAAAAAGGCGATAGCATTTATCTTTTCTCCGACGGATATGCCGACCAGTTTGGCGGGGAGGCCAACAAGAAGTTCAAGCTCAACCGGTTCAAATCGCTCCTTGTGGGTATCTCGGACATGGAGCCCGAAAAGCAGAAAGAGATCCTTAAGAAGACCCTTGATGACTGGAGAGGCAAGCTGGAGCAGGTGGATGATATACTGGTGATAGGAATGAAATTATGAAGGCGCTGCGTACATATATGCTCCTTTTTGTGCTGCTCGGCGGCGCGGGTACTACTTTTGCCGGCAGCGACAGGCTGAACGTTGATAGCCTTCGGAAGCTGATCAAGGTCGCGAAAAACGACTCTGTGAAATTCGACCTGATCAACGAGCTTTGGCTTTCGATCAACAGCGGCGAAACAGGTGAATCATGTGTCATTGCCGACAGTGCCCTGGCGCTTGCCCAACGCATCGGTTATAAAAGAGGCATTGCCCGGGCGAATACAATGATCGGTTTTTGCAAACAGGTGATCGGTGAATACCCTGCCTCTGAGAAATACCTGCTTAGATCACTTCAGATCTACAGGGAGATCGGCGACAGTGCCCGTGTGAGCGGCGCCTATTCGAACCTTGCCAATACCTACTTTTATACTGACAACCGCACCATGGCGATGGCTTACAACATAAAGGCGCTGAAGCTTGCCGAAGGCAAGGACCCCGTGACCACTGCCATCTGCTATGAGAACCTCGGGATCCTCTATGCCATGCAGAAACAATACAAAGAGGCCCGGAGCTATTTCCGAAAGTCGCTGGGGATGAACGTACAGAAGCACGACAGTGTGCAGATCGCCAAATCGTACAACAACCTGGGCGTGCTGGCAAGCGAGGAAAAGAACTACGACAGCTCCTTGTACTATAACCGCAAGAGCATGGAGATAAGGGAAAAGATAAACGACGTTCCGGGAATCTCTTCCTGCTATTTCAACCAAAGCAATTTATATATTCTTCTCGGCAAATACGACCTGGCCCTTGAATCGGCGAACCGAAGCCTGGAGATACAGGAGCGTCTTGGAAAAAAACTCGAGATGTCTTCCACCGAATACATTATCGGCAATATCCTCATGAAGCGGGGCAATGCCCAGAAAGCGATACCGCGTTATAGGCGGGCCATTGAGCTGGGAGAATTGATCGGAAGCCCGGAGTCGGCCATGAACGGTTACCAGGGCCTGGCCGAAGCCTACGCGAGCATTGGTGATTTCAAGCTGGCGCATCAAAACTACAAACGAAATCGCGCGATACATGACAGCCTGTATTCGGAGGAGAGCCGGAGCCAGATGAGCGAGATGGCCTCTAAATATGAGAACGAAAAGCAGGAAAAAGAACTGGAGATCCTGCAGCAGGAAGAACAGCTTAATAACCTTGACGAGCAGCGCAAGACCTCGCTGATGAACTATTCGCTCGGAGGGCTCGCTCTTATACTGATCTTGCTTGGACTTACTTACAGGCGCTATTACCTGGGTAAAAAGACCAATAAGCAATTGGAAGACTCTTACAGGCAAGTAAGTTACCAGAGCGCGATCATCCAGCATAAGAACCAGGACATTACTGACAGTATCATTTACGCCAGGCGCATTCAGCAGGCGATGCTTCCGTCTGATGACGAACTGAAAAAACATTTCAGCGATGCCAGCGTATTCTATAAACCGAAGGACATTGTGAGCGGCGACCTGTACTGGATGTTGGGCAAAGGCGATGAAGTGTTTGCCGCTTCCATCGATTGTACCGGGCATGGCGTTCCGGGCGCGCTTCTATCCATTGTAGGTTATAATTCGCTGAACGAGATCGTGAACGAAATGAACATCAGCGATACTTCAAATATCCTGAACCTGCTTCACAAAAAGGTGACTGACATGCTCAATGAAGAAGCAGGCGGAACCATTGCCCGCGAAACCATGGACATTGCGCTTGCAAGGCTGAACAAAAGAACGGGCGAGCTTCAGTTCTCCGGCGCCTCCGCTTCCATGTATGTTCATTCGGGCAACAAGATCACTAACCTTCGCGGCGATATTTATTCGATCGGCGGCGTGAAGGACATCAACGAGACCTCGTTCAAAACCACTGCGCTTACCCTTCAGAAAGGCGACCTCCTTTATTTCTGTACCGACGGTTACGCCAGCCAGTTCGGCGGCCAGCATGGCAAAAAGTTCATGGCGGGTCCGCTGAAAGAGCTTCTTGTGAAGATCTCCGCTCAGCCGCTCAGCAGCCAGGCAAACACCCTTGAAGAAACGTTCAATGCCTGGAAAGGCAGCCATGCCCAGGTGGACGATATTTGCATCATGGGACTGCGTTTTTGAGCTAAAACCGCAAAAAGTACCGAAGCTTCCTCTATTTGTACTAGCCCCGGGGCCCGGGGCCGGCCTACCTTTGTGACATGAATTTTAACCAAAATGCCATGAAAACACTACTTACACTTTGCTTCCTGGTCATCATGACCGGCTTGCAGGCCCAGCCCATCCTCAACAGGGGTTTCGAAAACTGGAACTCTAACTCAGGCTATCCTTTGCCCGATAACTGGTGGTCAGAAGGTGGTACGATCACGCAAACGAACAATGCTTTTGCCGGAACTTCGGCAGTAAGCATCCAGGGATTCCTTGGCTGCGGCATTTCGCCCGGCATCCTGGTGAACGGAGCCATGCCTTCTAACTTCAATATATTGTACAGTGGTACTGCCTGTTCAGTAAAACCCATTTCGATCACCGGGCGCTACATGTTCGACGGAGGCAATGGAAGCGATTCAGCGGAAGTAAGTGTGATCCTGAAAA
>JANWJV010000060.1 GCA_025451785.1 Bacteroidia bacterium
CGCATGAAAGGAATGTCGCCAAAGATGCCCTGCTCCATGGCGAAGGTGACGATGGAAAGCGGACGGTACCTGCCGCCGGAAAGCTCGCCCTTGCTTCCCATAGAGCGGTAAAAGCTATCGAAGGCATCGCTGCTCATGATGCCGCCAATGCCACCGAAGCCTTTCTGCACGTAATCGTTCTTGGCGATCACGATGTCATCGTCGAGCGCGTACTGGTTGCCGAGGGAGTTGACGTAAAATATAAACGCGATGATGCCGAGCACGATCGCCTGGATCCGAAAATCAGGAAGCGGGAAAAGAAGATCTTTTTTAGGAGCGGGCGCGCTGCGGGTCTCTCCTGGGGTATGCTTTTTTTTCTTCGACATCAGGCATCAAAGATAGTGAAGCGTAAATTCCAGGTTGCGCACCATGTCACGATAGTAGTGGTTCATGTATTCGCGCAGCTTGCCCACGTCTTTGTACTTCTGGAACATCTCGATGAGCAGCATATCGAACACTGATCCGTCGAGAAAGTCGATCTCGCCCTTATAGCCGCAAACGCAAAGCGCTTCGGTGTTCCTGAGAAAGCGATCTATCTTCTTGCGTTCGACCTTAATGGTCTCGCAGGTGCCGAAGTGAATGATCTTGTCGCGGCAGGAATCACCAAGCATATCCGCCAGTTCATCCAGCGTTACACGTTCGCCGCCGAGCTCGATCACATCCGGCTCACCATGGAAGGCAAGGTAACAGATGTTGTAGTTCTTGTACTTCGCATGCTTCCACTGGTCGAGGTAATGCTCCAGGCTCTTCACGTTGGTGCATTGCCTGTAAATGTATTTAATGCCGAAGTTGTGGCGCAGAAAGGTGAGCGCGGCGCGAACGCTGGAGGTGTCGCGCATATCGCGCATCCAGTCGCCTTCAAGGCAGAACACATGCTTCTTATAATTTTGGGAACGTCTCACAACTCGAAAAGCGGAAGCCTAAAAATAAAAAAAATCTCCAAGGGCTGTTTCACCTCATGCTGGTATAATTTGTGAGGGGCCGGGCTCCTCATTTATTGCTATTTTTGCTCAAAATCTTCCTTCTCTTGACCAATTTTTTCAAAAACAGGGTGACCTTGCTGCTTGCGGCACTGCTTTTATTTGCGGGAGCCTATTTTACGGTCAACCGTGAGGGCCACGACCATAGCGGCGACCTGGCGAGGGTTCAAAAAACCCTCGAAAACAAAGAAAAAAGGGCTATTCAGGAAGCTGAAGAGCTGGCGGCGCTGGCAGGCAAGAAAAGCTATTTTTCCCTTTTCGGATCAAAATCGCAGTATTACGAGGAGCTCTACGAGGATAAGGGCATCATATTAATGATGTACGAGCGCGACTCGCTAAGGCTTTGGAGCGAGCAGAGCGTGGCCGTGGAGATCTATCACAAAGGCAGTTATGGCGGCGAGAACATGGTCCGCCTCAAGAACGGATGGTACCAGGTGATCGCGCGGCCCGTGCCCAACAGCACACGGATGGCGGTGGCGATGATCGAGATCAAAAAACAGTTCTCGTTCCAGAACCGATTCCTGGTGAACGAGTTCTTTCCCGGCCTCGGACTTCCCAACAACGTAAAGATGGTGCTGGCCGACGCTTCCACCGCCAACAGCATCCACAACAGCAAAGGAGATTATCTTTTCTCGCTACAGTTCCATGGCGGCTCCGACGAATGGGATGTGTCATGGCTTTCGATCTTTCTCTACCTGCTCGCCTTCCTTTTCTCGGTGCTCCTCATTAAGTCGGAGTGCGAGGCGCTCTCGGCTTCGCTCGGTCACTGGACGATGCTGCTCTTCGCGGCGACGCTCATCGCGCTGCGCTCCGTTACCATTCTCATCCACTTCCCCGAAGAGCTACAATATCTTTCACTGTTCAACCCGAAGTATTACGGCGACGCCAACTCTTTCTGGCTTCCTTCACTGGGCGACTTCCTTATCAATTCATTGCTCGCGTTCTACATCTGCTATTATGTCCATAAGAGGATCCGCATTCCAGCCGGCTGGGCATCAGGGAAAAAGTGGTTCGGCATCGGCGTTTCTTTCGCCCTTCTCTTTGGTCTATTCTGGGGCTCACGCCTGCTCAACCTCCTCTACATCGGCCTCATCGAGAACTCCAACATCTCACTGAACGTCAACGATCTCTTCAGCCTCAACATTTATAGTTATATCGCGCTGCTCATCACCGGCCTTATGCTCTTCTCTTTCTTCCTGGTGGTGAATCGCGTGGTGGAGGCTTTGCTCGACTCGGGCCTTACGCTGCTGCAATCTTTCGGCGCCTTCGCGGCTGCACTGCTAACCTATATCTTCATCTCGCAAGGCCTCGGCACGCTCGACGAGATCCTGTTCCTGTGGCCCGCGGTAGTGGTACTTGTCATTGCATGGATCAAGAAGACGGCTGACGAGCGTTACACTTTTTCTGGCATTGTGTTATTGCTGCTCATCGTGTCGCTGTTTTCGGCGCATGTGCTCATAAAATACGGGCATTACAAAGAGCAGTACAGCCGGCGCATCTTCGCCGAGAAGCTGGCCGCTGAACGCGATCCTGTAGCTGAACATCTCTTTTGCGAACTGGAGCAGCGGCTCGAGGCTGATACCGCGCTTCGCGCGATGCTCGACGATCCCGCGGAGGCAAAGTCGAACTTCAGCAAGCAATTGATCCAAAGTTATTTTGGCGGTCACTGGGAAAAATATGAAGTGAAGATCGCCGTGTTCGACACGGCCTGTTTGCCAGTGGTGAACGGCATCAATAACGAACGCGACGACCTCACTTTTTACGAAGAGTCGATCAAGGACCATAGCAGTCCGACGGAATGCAAAAGTCTTTTTTACCTCGACGACCCCACGGGAAAGATCAGCTTTCTTTCAAAGATCGACATCTACAGCCCGAAGCGCCCCGGCAGCAAACCTTCCTTCCTTTTCCTGGAGCTTAGCTCCAAGTTTGTTTCCGAAGAAGTGGGTTTCCCTGAATTGTTGCTCGAAGGCATCACCGGCCTCAACCAGGAATTGGCGGCCTATTCCTATGCCAAATACAAGAACGGGGAGCTGGTGAACTACCACGGTAAATATCCTTACAGCGAAAGCAGTGAGGTGTTTCTTGATCCCCTTATGAAGAACAGTTCCTTCAGGGACCTCGACGGCTATAACCATTTACTCTACAAAGCTGACACGAATACACTGGTAGTGCTCAGCCGTAAGGATGATGGGTTGATCGGAACGGTGACCACCTTCTCTTATCTCTTCGCCTTCTTCAGCATCCTCCTCTTGCTGTTCCTGCTCACACGGCAATTCTCAAGAGGCCTGTTCCTCACACAGCTTAGCTTCAAGAGCCGCATACAGTACCTGCTGGTGCTGATCGTCCTCGTTTCGCTGGCGCTCTTCGGCGGAGGGACCATCTTTTACATCCAAAAGCAATACGAGGCCAAGAACAAGGAGAACCTCAGCGACAAACTGCTTTCGGCGCTCGTGGAGGTGCAGCAGGAGCTGGGCGACCAGGAAGGCTTCCGCCCCAGCTCGAGGGATTATCTCTCTTATATCCTCAAGGGCGTTTCGAATATTTTCTTCGTCGACATCAACCTTTACGACACCTCGGGAACATTGCTCGCCTCTTCGAGCATGAAGGTGTTTGACGAAGGACTGATGTCAGCGAACATGTGTCCGGAAGCTTATTACCAATTGGCGGTGAACAGGAAACTAGAATACATTGCTGATGAACGCATTGGTCAGCTAGGCTATCTTTCGGCCTATGTGCCTTTCAAGAACGACAATGGCAAACTGGTGGCCTACCTTAACATGCCTTATTTCAGCAAGCAGAGCGAACTCGAAAAAGAGATCAGCACCTACCTGGTAGCGCTCATTAACATCTATGTACTGCTCTTTGTGCTCTCGGTGGGAATGGCATTATTCATTTCAGGATATGTCACTAAGCCGCTTAAACTTGTGCAGGACAAGCTGAGCAAGATCAAACTAGGAAAGACGAACGAACAGATAGAATGGAAAGAGGACGATGAGATCGGCAGCCTGGTAAGCGAATACAATCGTATGATCGTGGAGCTGGCGAACAGCGCCGAGCTGCTCGCACGATCAGAGAGGGAAAGTGCCTGGAGGGAGATGGCCAAGCAGGTGGCGCACGAGATCAAGAACCCGCTTACGCCTATGAAGCTGAGCGTGCAGCATATGCAGCGATTGATCAAGGATAAATCGGCCGACCTGGAAACGAAGATGGAGCGGCTCGCGAAAACGCTCATCGAGCAGATCGAAACACTGAGCGCCATCGCCACTGAGTTCAGCAACTTCGCGAAGATGCCCAAGGCGAACAAGGAGTCCCTGCCGGTGAACAGCACCCTGCAGAACACAGTGAACCTGTTCAAGGAAACAGAGGAGGCAGAAGTGGTGTTCAGGCCCTCGACCATTGAGATACTTTATGTGTACGCCGACAAAGATCAATTGGTGCGCGTGTTCAACAACCTTATCAAGAACGCCATACAGGCGATCCCCGAAGGAAGAAAGGGCGTTGTGGAAGTGAGCCTGGAGAAGAAAGGAACGAAGGTGCTGATCTCGGTAAAGGACAACGGTACCGGCATCAGCGAAGACGCGATGGACAAGATCTTTGTGCCTAACTTCACAACGAAGACAACGGGAATGGGATTGGGACTGGCGATGGTGAAGAATATTGTGGAGGGCTTCGAAGGACACATATGGTTTGAGACGGAGAAAGACAAAGGCACTGCATTCCACGTGGAACTTCCTATCTTCGTACAATGAGCCGCCCTATACGAGTATTGATCGCAAAGGTGGGCCTCGACGGGCATGACCGCGGGGCGAAGGTGATCGCGTCTTTTTTGCGCGACGCGGGAATGGAGGTGATCTATACTGGCTTAAGACAAACACCCGAGATGGTAGTGAACGCGGCGCTTCAGGAAGACGTTGACGCCATCGGTGTAAGCATCCTCAGCGGCGCTCACAATACGGTGTTCCCCAAGATCATGGACCTGATGAAGAAGAAAGGGCTCAACGATGTGCTGCTTACCGGCGGAGGCATCATCCCTGACAAAGACATGAAGAAGCTGAATGAGATGGGAGTAGGAAGATTATTTCCTCCTGGCACAGACACAAAAGAAATTATTGATTACATAACGGATCACGTGCAGAAGCACAGGAAATTCTAGGCCGCTTCCGCGTACCTCTCCAATACCTCTTCCAGGATAGCATTGATCTCGTCGAAAGAAGGCGACGTGACAAGGCGCGCGCGGTAATCTTTGAAATGATCAAGGCCCTTGAAGTAATTGGCGTAGTGACGGCGCATTTCGAGAATACCGAGTACCGGCCCCTTCCACTCTATTGATTTATTAAGATGCGTGCGGCACACGGCAACGCGGTCTTCAATGGTAGGTCTCGGCAAATGCGTGCCGTATTTCATAAAGTGCTTTATTTCGTTGAAGATCCATGGATAGCCAATGCTGGCCCGGCCGATCATCACACCGTCCACGCCATATTTGTCGCGCATCAGTTTCGCTGTCTCCGGGCTGTCCACATCGCCGTTGCCGAAGATGGGGATCTTGATGCGGGGATTGTTCTTGATCTCGCCGATGAGGGTCCAGTCGGCAGGGCCTTTATACATCTGCGCGCGGGTACGGCCGTGGATGCTTAAGGCCGCGATGCCAATGTCCTGGAGGCGCTCGGCCACTTCGTTCACGTTCTTTGTCTTGTCATCCCAGCCAAGGCGCGTCTTCACTGTCACCGGCCTCGTGGCGATCTTCACGATCTCCTCGGTCATCTTCACCATTTTAGGAATGTCCTGCAACAGCGCGGCGCCGGCGCCTTTGCAGGCTACGGCCTTCACGGGGCAACCATAATTGATATCGATAAGGTCGGGCTTCGCGTTGTCGGCGATGCTGCCCGCCTCCCGCATGCTGTCGATGTCGGAACCAAAAAGCTGGATGCCGATCGGGCGCTCATATTCGAAGATGTCGAGCTTCTTGGTGCTCTTGGCCGCGTCGCGGATAAGGCCTTCAGAAGAAATGAACTCGGTATACATGAGGTCGGCGCCGTTCTTCTTGCACACATAACGGAAGGGCGGATCGCTCACGTCTTCCATGGGTGCCAGTAAAAGGGGGAACTCACCTAGTTCTATGTTGCCTATCTTTATCATTTTATAGCTTTGCAAAATTAACAAAAGCCCGGTAACCCACTGAATGAGAGACATTAGCCCCGCCGCCAGAGCCTATATCGCAATGGGCTATCTTCTTTTTTTCCTCCTGATAAATCTTGTAGGCACCGGCGTTGAGATGAAGCCCGTCGTTCTCGATCAAAAGCTTATCCTGATATTTAAAGTGGTTCAGGTGCTGGCCGTGATGCTGTTTTTTATCCTGCCATCCATCGCGTTTTCCCTTTTGTTCAGCAATGAACGTTTCAACTACCTGCGCTTGAACATCAACCCAGGCATCATCGCTTTGGTTCTCGTATTTCTGATTATGCTTTGTGCCTTGCCTATTATCGCCTGGACAGAGCAGCTCAACCACAAGATGGTATTGCCAGAGGCGCTCTCGGGCCTCGAGAACTGGATGAAGAGCAGCGAAGCTTATCTCAAGCAGGTGACCGATGCATTTATGAAGGACATGAACGGCGGCGACCTGGCGCTTAACCTTTTTGTGATCGCCTTTATGGCCGCCATCAGCGAGGAGTTTCTTTTCAGGGGTGTTGTACAGAGAAGTATTATAGATCACACCAGGAACATCCATTTTGGTATTTGGGTAACTGCCATTTTGTTCAGCGCCATACATATGCAGTTCTACGGTTTTCTTCCGCGGATGCTCCTGGGGGCGATGCTTGGTTACATGTACGTATGGAGCGGCTCGCTCTGGCTGAGCATCTGGGCCCACTTCGTTAATAATGGAACAGCTGTGGTACTCATTTACCTTGAACAGCAGGGGACTATTGCAACCGGCGAAACGGGCGAGGCCGAAGAAGTAGGCTCCTCGCTGGCCCTTGTCAGCGCCGCGTTAGTTGCGGGCTTACTTTACGCTTTGTACCGTTTTGAAAAAAAGCGACGCGAGCGGCTTGCGCCAAACGCCTCAGAAGCTCCCCAGTAATTTATTCATCCTCGCCGTGATCTCTTCGCTGCAAAGATTACCGATGCTCCCTTCGTGGGTATGCTTTGTGAGGCCCGGATTTTTGAAATTTCCCTCCCCTATTTCTTTCGCCACTTTCTTATAGGCTTCGCGGAAAGGCGTTCCCTTGATCACTTCTTTGTTCACCGCTTCCACGCTGAAGAGGTATTTGTATTTTTCGTCTTTCAGCAGGTCTTTCTTCACTTCTACCTGCTCCAGCATTAATCCCATCATGCGCAGGCAATCTTTCAACTCCTGGATGGCAGGGAAAAGAATTTCCTTGGTCAGCTGCAGATCGCGGTGATAGCCGGAGGGCAAATTGTTTGTAAGAAGCGTCAGCTCATTCGGCAGCGCTTGAATGCGATTACACTTCGCGCGAATAAGCTCCAATACATCGGGGTTCTTCTTGTGCGGCATAATGCTGCTGCCGGTGGTGAGCTCGGCCGGGAAGGAGATAAATCCAAAATCCTGGCCCATGTAAAGGCAAGCATCGTACGCTAGTTTTGAAAGTGTTGAACTAATTCCTGCCGTTGCCGCTGCCACTGCCCTCTCCGTCTTCCCTCGCGTCATCTGGGCGTAAACCGAATTGTAGTTCATATCAGCAAAGCCAAGAAGCTCTGTCGTCATCTTACGATCGATGGGGAATGAAGAACCGTATCCCGCGGCGGAGCCGAGCGGATTTTTGTCAGCAATACGATAGGCGGCGAGCACCAGTTCCATATCATCGGTAAGGCTTTCGGCATACGCGCCAAACCACAAACCAAATGACGAAGGCATGGCCAATTGCAAATGGGTGTAGCCGGGCAATAGATCCTCCTTGTGCTTTTCGCTCAGGGAAATAAGAAGACTGAACAACTTTTTGCTTTCCGCTGCGATCTCTTTCAGCTCGCTTTTCAAATACAATTTTATGGCAAGCAAGGACTGGTCATTACGGGAGCGCCCACTGTGTATCTTCTTGCCGGTATCGCCAATGGCCTGTGTAAGCAGTAGTTCTACTTGCGAATGAACATCCTCTATTCCTTCCTCTATTTTGAAATTTCCTTTCGCAATGTCTTTCAGGATATTTTCAAGCGCCGCAACCACCTGCCTCAGTTCTTCGCCCGAAAGCAATCCCACGGAGCAAAGCATTTTGGCGTGCGCGACAGAGCCGATCACATCGTGACCCGCCAGCAAGAGGTCGAATTCCTTGTCGCGGCCCACGGTGAACTTCTCCACCTCTTTGTCAGTACCCAGTTTTTCTTTTTCCCAGAGTTTCATGCTTCTGTTTTATGCTACCAGTTCAGTGCCCTGGTGCGCTTTGCCTTCTGTCATTTCTACTATGCGGTCGCTGTGGCCAATGATGACACTGTTCACGCCTTTGCTGATCGCGTCGAAGGAGTTGTCCAGCTTGGGGATCATGCCTTCGGAGATAATGCCCTCCCCCAGTAATTGTTTATACGCTTCTTTGCTGATCTTGCTGATAACCGATGATTCGTCTTCCACATTTTTCATCACGCCTTTTTTCTCAAAGCAATAGTTCAGCTGTACTGTGTATTCTTTTGAAAGAGCGGCCGCCAAAACCGATGCGATGGTGTCGGCATTGGTGTTGAGCAATTGTCCTGCGCCGTCGTGTGTAATGGAACAGAACACCGGCACAAAGCCATTCTCCAGCAGGCTGGCGATGGCTTTTGTGTTCACGCTTTCTTCCGTAACATCTCCGGCAAATCCATAATCGATCTCTGTGCCCACCCGCTTCTTCGCTTTTATCACATTGCCGTCAGCACCACTCAGCCCAATGGCTTGAACTCCATTTGCCTGCATGAGCGATACGATGCGTTTGTTGACAAGACCCGCGTATACCATCGTGGCGATCTTCAATGTTTCAGCATCAGTAATACGACGGCCTTTCACCATGGTTTGTACAACGCCCATCTTGTTCGCCAGCTCTGTCGTCTCTTTTCCGCCTCCGTGCACAAGCACCTTCAGACCCTTCACCGAGGCAAAATCGCCAATGAACTTCTGCAGCAATGTTTCGCTGCCGATCACATTGCCGCCTATCTTAATTATATGCAGTGGCTTCATGCTCCAGTTTACGGCTTTGTATCTTGTAGTGTCCTCCTAATATCTGTTTCAATACGGCCTGCGCGGCATACAAACGGTTCTCTGCCTGTTTGATCACCAGTGAATTTTTTCCATCCAGCAATTCATCGCTCAGCTCCACGTTACGGCGCACCGGCAGGCAGTGCATCACCTTGGCATTATTGGTAATGGCCATGCGCTTGTTGTCGAGCAGCCAGTTCTCTTTAACAGTATGGATCTTGCCGTACTCCTTGTACCCCGACCAGTTCTTCACATAAACGAAGTCAGCGCCTTCCAACGCTTTCTTCTGATCATACATGATCTTGGCGCCGCGGGTATAATCTTCGCACAGCTCATAACCTTCGGGCTGCGCGATCACCAGGTTGGCATTGGTCTTCAGCACCCATTCGGAAAAAGAGTTGGCCACCGCCTGGGGCAATGCCTTGATGTGCGGCGCCCAGGTCAACACCACTTTGGGCGCGCCCTTCTTGTGCCAGTGCTCCTTGATCGTTACCAGGTCGGCGAAGCTTTGCAGCGGGTGCAGCGTGGCGCTTTCGAGGCTTACCACAGGAACGCGGCAATGCTTCATGAAGCTTAGCAGCACCTTCTCGCTGTAGTCTTCTTTCTTGTCTAATAAACCGGGGAAGCAACGGATGCCGATGATGTCGCAATAGGTTCCCATCACGGCGGCGGCGTCCTTAATGTGTTCTACTTTAGTTCCGTTCATCACAGCGCCCTCGTTGAACTCCAGGGCCCAGCCCTCTTTGTCAACGTTCATCACCATCACGTTCATGCCCAGGTTCATGGCGGCCTTTTGTGTGCTGAGGCGGGTGCGCAGACTGGGGTTCATGAAGATGAGGCCCAGCGTGCGGCCGCGGCCCATATGCCGGAATGCCTGCGGATCCTGCTTGAGCAGCAGCGCTTCGTGGATGAGGTCATCCACATTTTTTACGTCGTGCACCGTGGTGAAGTGTTTCATAGTACTTCTGCGTTTTGGGTTTTAAGAACAGCGGCAAAGGCCTCCAGGAAAAGGTCGGCCTCCTGCTTTGTTATGTTGAGCGCGGGCAAAATGCGCAGGGTGTTCTTGTTCGAGGCAGAGCCTGTGAACATTTTATGCTTGAAGAGAAGGTCCTTGCGCAAGGCCGCCACCGGGAATTCCATTTCGATGCCGATCATCAATCCCTGTCCCCGCACTTCCTTCACTCCGCTCATCGCGTTGGCCTTTTCCATGAGGTAATGGCCAACGCTCAGGGCGTTATTAACAAGTTGTTCGCTTTCGATAACGTCGAGCACAGCAACTGCCGCGGCGCAGGCCAGGTGGTTGCCGCCGAACGTTGTGCCCAGCAAACCGTGCTTAGCTTTGATATGCGGCGCTATCAGCACACCGGCCACAGGAAACCCATTGCCCATGCCTTTCGCCGTTGTAATGAGATCGGGCGCGATGCCGGCATATTGGTGCGCGAAGAACTTTCCGGAACGCCCGTAGCCCGACTGCACTTCGTCAAGGATCAGCAGCGCTCCGTGCTTCTCGCAAAGCGCCTTCGCCTTTTTAAGAAAGGAGTTTGCCGGAATGTTTACCCCGCCCACTCCCTGTATGCCTTCTACGATCACCGCGCAGGTATCGGTATTGATCGCTTTCTCCAAAGCAACTTCGTCGTTAAGCGGCAAGAACTCTATCTGCGCGCCGTCATTCACCGGGGCCACAATGCTCTTGTCATCAGTAGCTGCTACCGCAAGCGAGGTGCGTCCATGGAACGATCTTCCAAAGGCAATGATCTTCTTTCTTCCATTGTGAAATGACGCAAGCTTCAGCGCGTTCTCGTTGGCTTCGGCGCCTGAGTTACAGAGGAATAATTGGTAGTCCTCATAGCCCGATAACTTCCCTAGCTTCTGCGCCAGCTCCTCCTGCATCGGGATCTTCACCGAGTTGGAGTAGAAGCCGATCTTCTGCAATTGGCTCGTGATCTTTTCTACATAGTAAGGATGCGCGTGGCCAATGGAGATCACCGCGTGCCCTCCGTAAAGGTCAAGGTATTTAGTGCCCTCTTTGTCCCAAATGTATGAGCCCTGCGCTTTTACAGGCTCAATGTCGAAAAGAGGATAAACGTCGAATAAGTTCATTAGAATGCTGTTGCTTTTAATTTTAGTCCCGCTGTTTCTTCCAAGCCAAA
The DNA here is from genome assembly GCA_025451785.1 of Bacteroidia bacterium. Classification (GTDB taxonomy): domain Bacteria; phylum Bacteroidota; class Bacteroidia; order JANWJV01; family JANWJV01; genus JANWJV01. The sequence continues at coordinate 11,343 of JANWJV010000060.1, forward strand.
CAATAGGTTCATGTTCTGAACCGCCTGGCCCGAGGCGCCTTTCAGAAGATTGTCGATGATGCTCACGATGAACAATTTCCCTTCGTGCTTCTGCAGATACAAAAGGCATTTGTTGGTGTTCACCACCTGCTTGAGATCAATATTGCTGTCGCTCACAAATACGAAAGGGTGGTCCTTGTAATAATCCTTATAAAGTTTCTTCGCTTCTTCTTCGTTCATATCGCATGCGGTATAAATGCTCGCGAGTATTCCCCGTGTAAATCCACCGCGGTTCGGAACGAAGCTGATCTCGCCGCGGAAATCCTTCTGCAGCTGCACCAGGCTTTGCTTGATCTCCGCCAGGTGCTGGTGCTCAAAAGCCTTGTACACGCCCAGGTTGTTCTGCCTCCAGCTAAAATGCGAAGTTTCGCTGAGCGATTGTCCCGCGCCGGTAGAACCGGTAGTGGCCGAAATGTGCACCTCGTTCTTCAACACTCCTTTCGCGGCAAGAGGTAATAACGCGAGCTGTATCGCTGTCGCGAAGCAGCCAGGGTTCGATATGTTTCCTGCCTTGCAAATAGATTTCCTGTTTAGCTCCGGCAATCCGTAGGTGAATTGTTGTTTGTTGAGCGTTGATTGTTGATTCAAGCGGAAATCCTGACTGAGGTCGATGATCTTTACTTTGTCGCTGATCTTGTTCGCTTCCAGGAATTTCTTCGACTCGCCGTGACCAAGACAAAGGAAGAGCACATCGATATCGTTCGACAGCTTATCGCTGAACTGCAAATAGGTCTCCCCCACCAGGTCGGCATGCACATCGAACAAGTACTTACCCGCATTGCTTTTGCTGTGGGCAAAAACGATCTGCGCCGAAGGATGGTTCAGCAAGAGGCGGATCAATTCCCCGCCCGTATACCCTGCGCTTCCGGCTATTCCGATCTTTATCATTGCTGCACTTCCTTTTCGGCGTTCACCTTGTGATAGATGGCGCTCTGGTTACCGAATATCTTCGCGAAGCCTTTCACGTCGTCGCCCGTCCAGGCATTGTTCATCTCGCCGTAGCTGCCAAACTTGTCTGACATCAGGTCGTGCGGCGAGGTAATGCCATTCAATTCAAAACGATAGGGCTGCAGGCTTACATACACTTCGCCTGTAACATTCGCTTGAGTTTCTTCAAGGAATTTCTCGATGTTGCGCATCACCGGGTCAAGGTATTGGCCTTCATGCAGCCAGTTGCCGTACCAGGAAGCCAGCTGTTCTTTCCAGTACAATTGCCACTTGGTGAGCACGTGCTTCTCCAGCAGGTGATGTGCCTTTATAATGATAAGAGGAGCCGCCGCTTCAAATCCAACGCGGCCCTTGATGCCGATGATGGTATCGCCCACGTGGATGTCGCGGCCAATGCCGAAAGGACCCGCGATGGCCTGCAGCGCTTTGATGGCGTCAACAGGGTTCTTATAGTTCTTGCCGTTCAATCCAACCAGCTCTCCTTTCTTGAACACGAGCGTAACATCCACTTTGTCCTTGCGCGTTACCTTGGTCGGGAACGCGTCTTCAGGAAGCGGTTGGTCCGAGGTGAGTGTTTCCTTTCCTCCTACCGAAGTGCCCCAAATTCCTTTGTTGATGCTGTACTTCGCTTTCTCGAAGTTCATGTCCACCCCATGCGACTTCAGGAACTCTATTTCCTCGGCGCGCGAAAGTTTCATGTCGCGTATAGGCGTAATGATCTCCGCCTCAGGGATCAGTGTTTGGAACACCATGTCAAAACGTACCTGGTCATTGCCGGCACCGGTACTGCCATGCGCGATGGCATCGGCCCCGATGAGGCGGGCATGGTTCGCCGCGGCTACCGCCTGCGACATGCGCTCGGCGCTCACCGAGAGCGGGTAGGTGGAGTTCTTCAGGATGTTGCCGTACACGAGGAAGCGTATCACCGAACTGTAATAGTTGTCGGTCTCGTCGATGCAATGAAAGCTCTTCGCGCCAAGTGAGAGCGCGTGCTTCTCGATAGCGATCACTTCTTCGCCGCTAAAGCCGCCGGTGTTTACCGTTACGGCGTGTACCTCCATTCCTTTAAGCTTGCTCAGGTAAATGGCGCAATAGCTGGTGTCGAGGCCGCCGCTGAAGGCGAGGACTACTTTTTTGTTTTTCATCGTTAGAAATTAAAAAATGAGAGCAATGTCTTTTCTTTCTTCTCTTCTTTGTTCCGGTTGCGCAGCAGCAGTTCCTGCTTTACCTTCATAAAGCGCTCATACAGTTTTGAGTCGCGCGCGAAATCCCAGAACTTGCTTTTCGGCTTGTTCTTCTCTTCTTCCGGATCGAACATCATGGCGGTACACAGGCAGTTTTTCCTGTCCTTGCTTTGCAGGATGTCGTAGTTCACGCAGCTGCGACAGCCTTTCCAGAACTCTTCGTCATCAGTAAGCTCCGAATAGGTAACGGGCTCATAACCCAGCTCCGAGTTGATCTTCATCACCGCAAGGCCAGTGGTCAATCCGAAGATCTTCGACTCCGGAAATTTGGTCCTCGACAGCTCGAATATCTTTTTCTTGATCGCCTTGGCCAGTCCGCCCTTACGGAATTTCGGCGCCACGATGAGGCCCGAGTTGGCCACATATTTACCGTGGCCCCAGGTCTCAATATAGCAGAAGCCTGCCCACTCTCCTTCGGCGCTGAGCGCGATCACCGCCTTGCCTTCCATGATCTTGCCTGCCACATACTCGGGCGTACGGCGCGCGATGCCAGTGCCACGCGCTTGCGCGGAAGCGGCCATCTCGTCGCAGATGGTCTCTGCCAGGTGCAGGTGCTTTTCGCCTGCCACAGTAATAATGAAGTCTGTTCTTTCTTTCATAGAAATAAATAGAATGAATGCAATGAGAGCTGGCTCTATGTTCAAAACCCGGCTCTACTCTGATTCCCAATATGTTTGAGGAAGGGCTCCGCGTAGGTGCCCGGTGTTAGGAGATACGCATCAGCGCCTCCTGAAGAAGGGAACCTCGCGCGCAATGATCACGGCGGCCCTGGGGGATGAAAACAAAACAGCAAGTACGCCGAACGCCTTGTCGGCTGCTGAAAGGAAGTTGAAGGACAACTTTACTTTTTTCATTTCTTTTTGAGGTAAAAGAATTAAACTTTGGTTAATTGGATACAAAGGTTTCAAAAAAATATTTTAGGATGCAAGAAAAATCTTTAAAATTTCTCCCGAAAGAAATTTCTCGCAGAGAGCGCAGAGTCTTACGCTGAGTTCCGCGGAGAAGCGTATTTTTGCCTGCGTACCAACAGCGCCGCCAATGACAAAGTCCAACACAATGCCAATGATCATTATCGGGATGCTGTTCTTCATCTTCGGCTTTGTAACCTGGCTCAACGGCCCGCTGATCCTCTTCGTGAAGTTTGCGTTCTCCCTCGATACAGATGCCAAGGCCTTCCTGGTGACCACCGCTTTCTTCCTCGCTTATTTTTTCCTGGCGCTTCCTTCGTCGTGGATATTGGAGAAAACGGGAATGAAAAAGGGTATGGCCATCGGTCTTGCGGTAATGGCGCTTGGCACCTTCATCTTCGGAACATTCGCCACACAGCGCAACTACCCGGTATCGCTGGCCGGCCTTTTCATCATCGGCTCAGGGCTTTCGCTCCTGCAAACCGCATCAAATCCCTACATCAGTATTGTGGGGCCCATCGAAAGCGCGGCGAGCCGGATCAGCATTATGGGCATCTGCAATAAGGCCGGCGGCTTCTTAAGCCCCTTCGTCATCAGCTGGCTGGTGATGCCGGATATCACCACATTCGAAAAAACGATAAAGGCCGCAGCCGATGAGGCCGCGCGCGAAGTATTACTCAATGATTTTGCCTCCCGGATCTATCTGCCATACATGGTGATGGCGGGAATTCTTGTTGCGCTTTCGCTTTGGATACTGCGCTCAGGACTTCCGGAGATCAATGCTTCAGAGGTAAACAAAGCGCCCGCCGACAGCGATCTCTCAAAAGGCAGGACAAGCGTGTTCCAGTTCCCTTATACCTTGCTGGGCGCGCTTTGCATTTTTGTGTACGTTGGAGCCGAGGTGATGGCGGGCGACGCGATCGGTATCTACGGAAAGGGCTTTGATATTTCTTCTGACGAAGCAAAATACTTTACCTCGTTCACGCTTAGCGCCATGCTTATAGGTTATGTGCTGGGGCTCATCACCATTCCTAAATTCATTTCACAGCAAACAGCCTTAAGGCTTTCGGCGGTTCTTGGCATCCTCTTCACCGCTGCGGCATTTTTCACCAAAGGATATCCTTCGGTACTTTTTGTGGCCGCCCTCGGTCTCGCCAACGCCATGATGTGGCCAGCCATTTTTCCCCTGGCCATCGCAGGGTTAGGCCGATTTACCGAGAAGGGTTCCGCGCTTCTTATTATGGGCATTGCCGGCGGAGCGATCATACCAAGGGCATTTGCCAGCATGAAAGAGCATTATGATTTTCAACTGGTGTTTGCGGCGCTGATGATCCCCTGCTACCTGTACATCCTTTTCTACAGCATTAAAGGATACAAAATCTACTCCTGGAAATAGTTCAGGCTTTCGCCTTCTTCACCCTGTTCCTCCAAACGAGGAAACCCGTTACAGGCAAGCTTGCCGCGATGAGCGCGGCGAAGAAAACAGCGAGCCTGCCTGCAAAACCCAATGAAGCGCCGGTGTGTATGTTCACGTTGTTGGCCTTCCACTTTTCTCCGGCCGAAAGATCTTTAAAGTACTTTTCGGTGATCAATTCCCCACTGTAACGATCAAAGAAAAGCTGGTCATGCTTTTTCAGGAAGCCTTCCTTCCGGTAGTTGAGCTGTACTTTGAGCGCGTCCTTGTCGCCCTCGGGAAGATACAGCACATAATAATTGGTAGTGGGGCACAACTGCAACGACCGCGCGGCGATGCTTTCGAACGACAAAACGTTTTCGTTCTCTTTGCTTTTCGACTTCACACGCTCTTCGCTCTTCGTTGATCCCAGCATGGAGAACACCGCTCCTTCCGCCCACTTAAATGAGATGGTGATGCCGGTTAGCGCGGTGAATATGATGATCCAGGAGGCGTAAAAGCCAAGCACATTATGCAGGTCATAGATACGCCTGGGCCATCCGGCATTGCGCATGAGCGAGAAGGATGCTTTTTTGCTTTTCCCTTTCTTGGGCCACCAAAGGATGATGCCGGTAATAAGCATCACCACAAAGATGCTGGCAGACGTTCCGGTGATGATCTTTCCCGGGTTCCCCAGGTACAGGTTACGGTGTATCTTCAGCACTGTTCCCATAAGATCATTGTCTTTGTCGGCCTTGCCTATGATCTTCGCGGTATAAGGATCGATGAATACCGAGCGCTTGTTCTTGAGCACCACTTCAATGCTCGCCGCGGGCTCGGTTCTTATCCTGATGTTCTTGATCCCTTGTTTAGGGTTGCCGGCTTTCACAACGGCGGCAAGCGAATCGATGGATAAGCGCTCGGTGCCCGGGTCCTTTACTTCAAGGTATTCGGAATAAATACTGTTCCTTATTTCTTCCTCGAAAGCATACAGGCAGCCAGTAATGGCCACTGTGAAAACCACCAGGCCCGCGGCCAGCCCCAGCCAGAGGTGAAGCCGGCGGATCATCAGAACTTATGCGAAAGCGTAGCGGTAACCTGCCTCGGCGCGATGGGGTTCACGCTGTTGTCGTCGTGCACATTGTAGCTGAGCGCGTCGAGGAGATTGGAAACTTTCACGCGCGCCGAGAAGCTGCTCCTGCTGTAGCCAAGGCTAGCCTCGAGGTTAACATACGAAGGAAGCGGGATGAGCTTGTACACGTCGTTGGGAACCGTTACGCGGGTGGAGCGCCCTGCCACCCGGTCGCCGATATAGAGAGCGCCGAAGCCGGCGCTGAAGCCGTTAAGGAACGCGACATTCGTTTTTGCAAGGTTGTAATAGATGCTTGCATTGGCGGTATGTTCCGGGTTATACCTGAGCTTGCTCCCCACTACAAAGGTATTGCTCTTGGTGTAGCGGGTGTCGTTATAGCTGTAGCCGGCGATGAAGTACATTCCTTTGTATTCTTTGCTCGAGAGGTCCACTTCCAGCCCTTTGCTGGTTACCTCGCCTGCGAGTTCCTTGATATTGGTATTGGTGTTGCCATTGGCGAGACTTGTTTGTGCCAGGTTGCTGTTGCGGATCTGGTACACGGTAACATTCGCCGCGATCATTCCTTTGAAGAGGTCGCTCTTGAATCCGCCTTCGTACTGGTCGATAACAGAAGGAGGCAGCGCTTTGCCGTCAACATCAACACCGGCATTGGGAGTAAATGAATTAGAGAAGCTCGCGAATAGCGCCAGGTTCTTTTTGGGCTGGTACACTATGCCGAACCTGGGAGAAAAAGCCTCGTCGAACTGCCTTGTAGATACCATGGTAGAATTGCTATAGGTAAACACATCGCCGAAGGTCTCCAGGTAAGAGAAGCGTATACCTGCCAGCACTTTTATTTTTTCGCAAACGCTGATAAGGTCCTGCACATACACGCCGGCGCGACTGATGGGAGAAGTAGTGAGCGTGCGTGCCGTCATTGCGGGGATCTCTGTATGCGCCTTGTATTTTCCGGGCTCGAACACGTTGGTGGTGTCGTACCTGTTTATCGCGTTATAGGCGATGTTCTCGGTATTATACTTGTCGGCGTCGGCGCCCAACAGAAGCGTGTGGCCGAGGCATCCGGTGTTGAACTTACCGGTGAGGTCGAGCTGTGTGATCATGTAATCCTCTTCGATCTCCGTACGCTGAAGTCCCCTGATCCAGAAACCGTCCGCCTGTATATACTGGCTGTTGCCATTGGGGCGCTGGTTGGCGAAGAGATCGCTCTTAAAGTTTTGGTAAGATGTAACGCTGCTCAATTTCCAGCGCTCGTTGAAGCGGTGGGTAATAGTGGCGGTGGAGCTTTGCTGTTCTGTATTGATGTAGGACCAGGCAACACCAACGAAACGGCTGCGGGGAATGTCGATCAGTTCGTAATTGATAACGCCCACACCGAAATCGGCCGTGCCTTTGTTATTAAGGTAGTCGCCCTCGAGGAGAAGGTCGGTCTTCTTGCCAAGTTTTACAAGAAAGGAAGGGTTGATATAAAAACGTTCGTTCTTCACCACATCGCGAAAGCTCTCCGCGTTCTCATATACTGTGTTGATGCGGAACGCCGCGGTCTTTGATCTGTTGAGCGAGCCATACACGTCCACTGAGGGCTCGAAATAGTTGTAGCTGCCCAGGCGCATCGTCACCTCTCCCCCATTTTCAAACCGGGGCTTCTTGGTAACGAGGTTGATCACTCCGCCGGCGGCCACGTTGCCGAAAAGGATGGCGGTGCTTCCCTTGAGAACTTCTATTCTCTCGAGCGCTGTCATCTCGGGCATCGCGGTGTTGTTAAAACGAATGCCATTCTTAAAAGTATTGCTGCTGCCGAAAGCGAAGCCGCGGCCGGCGATCTCTTCCTGGTAGCCGCCGGTGGTGCCCATAAGGTAAACACCGTTAAAGTTCTTGAGCGCGTCGCCAAGGGTCATCACTTGCTGGTGCTCCAATACTTCCTTCTCGATACTTGCAACGCTTTGTGGCAGGTCAAGCGGGCGTATGGGTGCCTTGCCGATGGTAACTGGTTCTTCGTTCTTGCTGCGGTACGCGGCTACGATCACCTCTTTAAGGCGCTGCGCGTTTTCCTTCAGCATGATCTCAGGGATAATAGTGGTTTCGCCGGCTTTTACTTCTACTTGCTGTTCGCGTGTTTCCAATCCCATGAATGAAGTCACAAGCGTGTAGGTGCCCGGCTCCACATTGCTGATCTCATAAGCACCGGTAACATTTGATATAGCGCCCTTCGATGTTCCCTTCAGTCCTATATTAATAAGCTCGGCCGGCTGCCCATCAGAGGTTTTCAGTGTGCCGCTGATGCTGCCGGTTTGCGCGCTCAATGTAAAAGCGCCGGACAACACTACCAGCAGTAAACTTATATAGTTCTTCATAAGGACGTTTTTCAACAGGACAAAGGAACGCCGCCAGCCGAAAACGGGCAATACCTTAAAATAGGTATTTAGAACGATTCTAAATTGTTGGCCTGGCCCCTTTTTGGACCTTCAAAGCGCACATTTTCAAATAATTCCAGCTTTTTCCTACATTTGCCTTCCTTTTCCGGAGAGGTGTCAGAGTGGCCGATCGAGCACGCTTGGAAAGCGTGTTTACCGCAAGGTAACGTGGGTTCGAATCCCACCCTCTCCGCAGAAAACCCACCCCGCTTCGCGGGGTTTTTTGTTGTTTCAAAAAATTATCGTAATATTGCGATATAATTCCCGAGCATGGGCCTCACCAAAACAGAAGAGTTCACCGTAAAGGACAACAAGATCGCCGCGTACGCCAAGGCGCTGGGACATCCCGCCCGCATTGCTATTCTACAGTTCCTGCTCAAGAGCCGCTCCTGCATTTGCGGCGATATAGTAGAGGAACTGCCCTTGTCGCAGTCCACCGTATCGCAGCACCTCAAAGAGCTGAAAGAGGCGGGCTTGATAAAGGGAAATATCGAGGGGGCTTCTGTTTGCTATTGCATCGACGAGAAGGGCTGGGCAGAGGCGAAAACCTATCTGAAAACATTGTTCGATTCCTTTAAAGGGAACGATTGCTGCTAAAAAATTTATCCTAAACCATCGTTAAATTACGATTAAAAACAAAAACCATGAAACTATCGCAATTCAAAGAACAGCTCGGCTCAAGGAATGAGCTTTTGTTCAAGCTCCCCAATGGAACGATCGTTCCTGAACATTTTCACGTTACCGAAGTGGGGCAGGTCACGAAGCACTTCATCGACTGCGGCGGCACCATCCGCAATGAGCGCGTGATAAATTTCCAGCTCTTCCAGGCAAACGACACGGACCATCGCATCGCTCCTGAAAAGCTTATGAAGATCATCGCGCTTTCCGAAAAGGCATTGGGCCTTCAGGACGCCGAGATAGAAGTGGAATATCAGGGTGAGACCATCGGTAAGTACGGATTAGATTTCGATGGAAAGGATTTCCTTCTCACCGTTCAAAATACCGCTTGCCTTGCCAGCGATAACTGCGGTATCCCAAAGGAGAAACAAAAGCTAAGCCTGTCAGAGCTGCAGGATAAAGACAAAACCTGCTGCACACCCAGCGGTGGCTGCTGCTAATACATGCCCCATGAACAAACTACGCGTTCTATTTCTTTGTATTCATAATTCAGCCCGCAGCCAGATGGCGGAAGCTTACCTGAAAAAGTTTGCCGCCGACCGCTTTGATTCCGAAAGCGCCGGGCTTGAGGCAGGCACGCTGAATCCCCTGGCCGTTGAAGTGATGAAGGAAGATGGCATCGATATTTCAAAAAACACCACTAAAGATGTGTTCGAGTTCTTCAAGCAAGGGCGCCTGTACACTTATGTGGTTACTGTTTGCGACGAGGCAAGCTCCGCAAAGTGTCCGCTATTTCCCGGCATGCACGCAAAGATCAATTGGAGCTTCGAAGACCCTTCGGCTTTCGGGGGAAGCCATAGCGAAAAACTTGCCGCGACACGCGTAGTGCGTGATAAAATAAAAGCCGCGGTGATCGCTTTTATTCGCGACACAGGTAAGCAATAAGGTCGTGCTATTCGGAGATCTCTCCCCTGAGCGAGGACTGCAATTCCGTTTTTAATTTCTTCTCCGGCAATCCTTGCCCGAGGAGAAACATTAGTTTAGCGACAGCGGCTTCGTAGGTAATATCGGCGCCGCCGGTGACGCCTATCTTTTTGAGACCAGCGCTGGTCTTGTACTTGCCCTGCTCCACGCTTCCGGCATTGCATTGGGTAACATTATAAACAACGATGCCTTTTTTGATAGCGCCCTGAAGCAGATCGAGCAGCCATTTTTTGGAGGGCGCATTTCCCGCGCCGAAGGTTTCGAGGATAAGCGCCCGCAGTCCTTTGATGCTAAGCGCCGCTTTCACCGCTTCGGCGCCAATACCGGGAAACATCTTTAATACTGCAATATTAGTATTGAGGTTCGTGTGGACCTTCAGTTTACCTTTTGCCAATTTGCCAATTGCTCCCTGGTTATATTTCAAGTGAACACCCGCTTCGGCAAGCTCCGGGTAGTTCGGGCTCTGGAAGGCCTGGAACTGCTCCGCGTTGAATTTGTGTGTTCGGTTGCCGCGGTATAATTTGTATTCAAAATAAATGCACACTTCCGGAACAAGGGCCAGGCCGTTCTTTTTCGCCGAGGCAATTTCAATAGCGGTGATGAGGTTCTCCTTCCCGTCGGTACGGATCGTGCCTATCGGCAATTGCGACCCTGTGAGCACCACTGGTTTCGCCAGGTTCTCGAGCATGAAGCTGAGCGCCGAAGCGGTGAACGACATAGTATCAGACCCATGCAGGATCACAAAGCCGTCGTATTTATCGTAATTCTCTTCGATGGCCTTCGCCATTTTCACCCATATCTCCGGCTCCATGTCGGAGGAGTCGAGCGGCTCTTCAAAAGCAATGACGGAAATGCTGACGTCGAACTTTTTCAGCTCCGGGACCTGTTCCGAAAGATGGCTGAAGTCAAATGGCTTCAGTTCCCCGCTCTTGGGGTCCTGCACCATGCCTATGGTGCCGCCGGTATAGATCAATAACACGGATGGTTTCATCCCGGGTTCGTTTTTAAAAGCCGTAATCTTTAAAGGTCTTTGAAAATTCGTCAGCCTCAAAACGGCTGTTCACTTTCATGCTGTACATCTCGTACGATTCGTAAAGGCCTTCATCATCATAAACTTTCACGCTCAGCGGAAGACAGGTTTTCTTATCGATGTAAACCTCTGTTTTATTGGCGTAAATGCTCGGTATCTCTATCTCTTTACCTTCCTTCAAAACTCCGAACTGGCTCATGAGCCCGTTGCGCGCCCTGATCATATAATCGGCCAGGTTATATTTGCGCGCGATGCTCGTCACCGTTTCGTTCTTTCCCACCGTATACTTGATGAATTTGAACTCAGGAAATTTCACAAGAATGGAATGACACTCCTGCTTGTCGTGCGTAACGGTGCCCTGGTATTCAAAATGTTTATCGAAATCCCTCCCCGCTTTTACCACGCCGCTCGCCACAATGGTGCCGATGTAGCCCACGCCGAGGTCGTAAAGCGTATGATGCTGGTCCTTGCGCATGGTGCTGCCCAGCGGGTCGAGGCTAAAGTTCATAAAAGGAAATGAGCGCGAGCGCACAAGCGCGTTGTTCTTGTTCTTGTCTGACGACCAAAGTATCTCCAGCCCCTTCACCGGGTTGTTCATGTACACGCGCATGGGGCTGATGTTGATCTTCATAAGGCTGTGCGCCTTCAGTGTCTTGCCATTGATGCGCTCGGTGGAAATAAGAAAATAGCGCAGCGTCCTCACCTGGCGTATGGAGTCGAACATGTTGTGTATTACGCGCTTGCACTCCGCACTGTCCTCCTCCCTGGGCGCTCCCGAAAACGCGAACAGCAGGGGGGCCGCCATCAGCGGCAGAAGCAGGAAACGCGGGGCCCTCGTCATCATAATCAAGTGGTAAAATTAATCGTATTTTCGTAAGCAAGCGATGAAAACACTTGGCATAATACCCGCCCGTTACCAGAGCACTCGTTTTCCGGGAAAGCCCCTGGCGGTGATCGACGGAATGACGATGATAGAGCGGGTAGTTAAGCAGGCCTCAAAGGCCAGGTCCCTGGGCAGGGTGATCGTCGCCACCGACGATCAGCGCATCGCCTCGCATGTAAAGGATTTTGGAGGAGAGGCCGTAATGACGGACCCGAAGCACCCCAGCGGCACCGACCGCTGCTACGAAGCGCTCGAGATAGCGGGAAAGAACGAATACGACCTGGTAGTGAACATCCAGGGCGACGAGCCTTTTATAGATCCCGGGCAAATAGACCTCGCCTGTTCCTGCTTCAGCTCTTCGCAAGTGCAGATCGCCACGCTGGTGAAAAAGATAAGTGATGTTAGTACCTTGCTCGACCCCAACACTCCCAAAGCGGTGCTCGACGCGCACATGCGCGCCATTTATTTCAGCCGCGCCCCTATCCCCTATTGCCGCGGCGAGAAGGAGGCGAAGGACTGGATCGTGAAGCATACCTATTACAAACACATCGGCCTTTATGCTTATCGTACAGATATACTTGCGGAGATCACACAGCTTCGGCCTTCGGCGCTGGAGCTTGCCGAATCGCTGGAGCAGTTGCGCTGGATCGAGCACGGCTATCGCATCCAGGCAGCCATCACCGAACACGAAAGTGTTTCGGTAGACACGCCCGACGACCTGCTGAACCTTCCGCTCACATGAAGACCGGTCTCTTCTTCGGCTCTTTTAACCCGGTGCACATAGGCCACATGGCCATTGCCAATTACATGGTGGAATTTACGGAGCTCGAAAGGGTCTGGCTGGTGGTATCGCCGCACAATCCGCACAAGGAAAAGAGCAGCTTGCTTGGCGACAAACATCGCCTGCGCCTGGTACGCGAAGCGATCGGTGATCATAAAAAACTGAAGGCAAGCGACATCGAGTTCAAACTAGCGCAGCCCTCGTACACCGTGAACACACTGGCGCATCTCAAAGAAAAACATCCCAAAGACGAGTTCGCTCTCATTATGGGATATGATAATCTTCTCGGCTTCCACAAATGGAAGAACCACGAGGAGATCCTGAAGCACCATGATATTTATGTTTACCCAAGGCTAAACAAAGAAGGCGCGAAACCGTTGCTGAGCCTTGATCATCCCCGCGTGAAAATGACAGAGGCCCCGCTCATGGAGATCTCCGCTTCGTTCATCCGTGAAGCCATCAGCAAGAAAAAAGATGTGCGGCATTTCCTTCCCCAGGCGGTGTGGGAATACATCGGGGAAATGAACTTCTATAAGTAATTACAGCGTGTTGAGCTTGCGCAGCAAGGCCTCTTTGTAGAAAGAGCCGATGGGAATGGGCTTCTTCTCCTCTTCCAGGATCACGCTGTTGCTTTGCACCGCATTGATCTTGTCGAGACGAACGATGTAGGAGCGGTGCACCCGGATGAAGTCGCTGGGAGGAAGCTTCTTGTCGATGTCCTTCATCGTGGCGTGGATGGTGAACTTCTCGTTGCGGGTGGTGATCACCACGTAATCCTTCATCGCCTCGATGTAGTAAATGTCAGAAGCGTTGATACGGGTTAGCTTTGAATTGGACTTGATGAAGATCATGTCCTTGCTCTCCTTATTGTCAACGATCGAGTACAGGAAGTCCCTCTCCTTGATCACGTCCATCTCCTTCTGGTGTTTGTAGATCGCCATCTCGATGGAGGTATGCAGGTCCACTTCCTTAAAGGGCTTGATGATATAGCCGTGCGGCTCGGTAACTTTCGCTTTGCTCAGCGTACTTTCGTCGGCATAGGCGGTAAGGTAAATGATCGGCACGTTGAACTGTTCGCGGATCTGCGCGGCGGCCTCAATGCCGCTGATCTCTCCCTTGAGCATGATGTCCATCAGCACGATATCGGGCGTCTTCTCCTCCACAGCCTGTATGGCGTCCTCGCCGTTGGAACAGGTCGCCACCACGTTGTAGCCAAGCTTCTTAAGGCTCTGCTGAATGTCTTTCGCCACAATGCTTTCGTCCTCTACTACAAGTATGTTGATCTTTGACATGGTCAGTTCTTTGAGTTTTTAAAAGTAATAATATATTTTGTTCCGTGCTGCTGGTCCAGTTCAATTTTTCCGCTGAGCTGTTCTACGAGCGACATTACCAGCTGTAATCCCAGCGACTCGGTATCGCGGTAATTCACATGTGGCGGAAGCCCAACACCATCGTCGCTCAGCACCAGAGATGTTTCTTCTTCCCCCGACCGTATCTTTATTCCGATCACCCCTTTTCTTCCTTTCGGGAAGGCATATTTGAGCGCGTTGGATATGATCTCGTTCATGATCAGGCCGCACGGAATGGCCTGGTCGAGGTTCAGAAATACCTTTCCCACATCGAGCTTCAGGTCTATCTGGTCGCTGTAGATCTCGTACGAATGCACCAGGTTCTTCGCCAGGTTGATGACGTATTCGGAAAAGTCGATGTGCGAAAAATCCTTGTTCTGGTAAAGGCTCTCATGGATAAAGGCCATGGACTTGATGCGGTTCTGGCTTTCCTTGAGCATGGCCAATGTGTTCGCGTCTTTCACGAACGACGATTGAAGGTTGAGGATGCTGGAGATCACCTGCAGGTTGTTCTTCACCCGGTGGTGAACCTCTTTGAGCAGCACTTCCTTTTCGCGTAAACTTTGTTTTATCTGTTTGTCGGCCTTCTTGAGCTCCGAGATGTCCCTCGACACACCCATGGAGCCGATGACCTCTCCGTTCTCGTTCTTGAGCACTGAGGCCGAAAGAAAGGCGTGGAAGGTCTCGCCGCTTTTTTTGCGGTTGAGCACCTCGCCGGCAAAAGAACCGGCGCCGCTATAAAGCTGCAACATTACATCCAGGCGGTCCTGGGGGTTCGCGTAAAGGAACTCCACCCTTTTGCCAAGCACTTCTTCGGCCTTATAGCCAAATGTTTTCTGCGCCGCCTCGTTGAACTCGATCACATTTCCGTTGATGTCGGACGCGCAGATCATGTCGAGCGAGCTCTCGATAAGGTTTCGCGTGAATTTTTGTGCCTGTAGCAGCTGTAACTCCACCTTTCTTCGCTCAAGGATCTCCTGCTGCAATATGCGGTTGCTCTCTTCGGCCATTTGCGCCCTCAGTTGCTCGCGCTCCAGCTGGCGTTGATAGGAAACGTCGTGGCAGACCACCAGGGTGGCCTTCTTTCCTTCGTACACAAAGCTGGCCGGCCTCGAGTCAAGCTCAAGCACCTTGCCATCAGGGCGCCGCATGCGTATCGTGAGGAACTCCTGATCCTCACCCCTGCCCACGCTCTTCTTGCGGTCCTTGATCGTTTGGTGATATTCAGGAAGCGTATACGCGAAAATATTATTGCTTGGCAGTTGATCGAGCGTCTCAACACCCATGATCTTTAGCATGCTGGGATTGCCGAACACCACGTTGCCTTTTTCGTCGTGTATAAAAATACCGTCGGGCGACTGTTCGATGAGGCTGCGGTAGTTCTCCTTGCTTTTCTCCAGCTCCAGCTCGTTGCGCTTCCTGTCTGAAATATCATACGCCACCGTTGCGCGCGCCGTTTTGCCCTTGTAGGGAATGTCCTGCCCTTTGGAAATGACCGTGATGTAGTTGCCGTCCTTTCGCTTGGCGCGCACCTCTGTGCTGCCCGACGTAGCCATCTTAGCGCTCTTTTCGGCAACACCAATATCCTCTTTGGCCACCAGGTCGTCAATGAAATGTTTGCCAAGGATCTCTTCTTTGTTCTTGTAACCGAGCATCTGCAAAAAACGGTTGTTGGCGTCGATCACTCTTCCGCTCTGGCTCAGGATAATGCCCTCCAGCGCCACGTCTGAAAGCAGGCGGAACCGTTCCTCGCTCTCGCGGATCCCCGCCTCTGCGGCTTTGCGCTCGGTAATGTCTTCCACGATGCCCACCCAGCCGGTAACGTTGTCTTTCTCATCCTTGATGGTGGTCGCGTGCAGCTTTGCCCAGGAAATTTTTTTGTTCTTTCGAACAACTCTGAACTCCTCAAAATATTCCGTCCTGTTCTTGACACCCCTGGTAATGCGCGTGATCACGCGTTTTGAATCTTCGGGGTGTATTAGCGAGAACCATTGGTTGCTGATGATCTTCTTGAGCGGCACGTCAGTAATGCTCCTGAACTTTTGGTTCACGTAAGTGATGTTGCCGTGCTCGTCAGAAAGGTAAATGCCCACCGGCGACGACCTGCTCAGCTGCCTGAACTTTTCCTCGCTCTCGCGCAGGATCCGGTCGGCCTCTATCTTTTTCGTCACGTCGCGGGTAACGCCAAAGTTGCCAATGTGTTTCCCTCCTTTCACCTGCGGATAAATGGTCTCTTCGAGCCACACATACTTACCGGTCTTCATGTGACGGAAGCGGTACACCATGGTGTGCGGCTTTTTTGTCTTCTTGGTTTTTTCCGACACCATCACCATGGCGGGAACGTCCTCGGGATGACAGCGGCTCAAAAGCTCTTTCTGGCTGCGGTTAATGAACTCCTTCGGCGAAAGCCCCAGCAGGCGCTGTGTTTGGGTGCCGATGTATTTCACTTTTATTTTTCCGCCCTCCTGGTATTCGATGTAATACGCTAGCTCGTCGATGTTGCTAAGCAGCAGCGCGAGGGTTTCCCTGCTCTGGTGGAACTCGGCCTCCGAACGTTTGTTCTCTGTAACAATGCTCGCGATGCCAAGGGTGCCTTTTATTTTTTTCTTCTCGTCGTAATACGGCTGCACAAAAGCGTCGAACCAGTTGCCGCCCCACTCCGTTTCATAGGAACCAGACTTGCCTTTGAGAGCAGCGATGTGAGCGGCGATGGAGGGGTGCTTTTTGTCTTTTATACCGAACAGCTGGTACAGCGTCTTTCCCAGTGTCGGGTCGCCGCCGCGCGACTTTCGTGCGCCGCCGCCGGCCGAATACGTGATCTTCAGGTTCTTGTCAGTGGTCCAAAGCACCATTGAAGAACGCGCGCAGGCAATACGGAAGAGTTCCGCTTCGTTTCGAACCGCTAATGCTTCTTGCTGTTTTTTGTTCTGCCTCTCGAGCTTGCTGATCTTTTGCTCAAGCAACTTTATCCTGGCAATCAATTGCCCACTCGATCTGCCGGGATTTTTCATTGGTTCTGCTTTACCTGGATCCGCTCGCTTTGTCTTCCACCTCTTCAAGCGTGGGCCTGATCTTTACCCCGTCGAACTTTATCTCTTTGTCATTCTGGAACGTGATCGTAAGGAAAAGCACGCCATCCTCGCCGTAATGCCTCCAGTCGCCCTCTTTGCTTCCCACCGAATATTTTCCCTCCATCATCGTTTTCTTGTTTGAATAATAATACACGTGCTTCCCGTCGGGGTTGCCATCCACAAAGCCTCCTTCAAAACGCTTGGTGCCGCCGGGAGTATAAAAATGCAGCCATGTGCCATCACGCCGGTCGCTCTTGTAGTTTCCTTCTTCGCGGTAATCGCCCAGCTCGTACACCCATTTTCCTTCACGCATACCCTCTACATATTCGCCTTTTGTGATCACGCCGCCCGAGTCGCTGTATTCGGTCATCAGGCCTTCGCGAAGATCATTGAGGTAGTTCTCTTCGCGCAGCAGGTTGCCGTCTTCGTAATACCACTTCCAGGCACCCTGCGCTCTTCCCTTTTTATCGTAAACTCCTTTCTGTTCTATCTTTCCATTGGGATGATAAAAATCCCAGGGGCCGATGCGTTTCGCGTCTTTGTATTCTCCTGCGCCCCTCAGTTTTCCATTGGCATGGTATTCTTTCCAGGGGCCCTGTTCATTGCCGCGCTCGTCCATGATCCCCTCCCCTATCAGCTCTCCATCCCTGTAAACCTTCGCCTCCAGCTGCTTGCCGGTGCTGTCATAGCTGCGGTGAACGCCTTCGGCGATCGTGCCGTCCTTGTAGCCGCCGCTGTATTTGAGCTTGCCGTTGGGATGGTATTCGCTAATGATGTCGACCTTCGCGAGCTCCGGAACATTTTTCTGCAACACGCCTTTTACCCACTTGGTGGTATTCATGAGGCTGCCGCGCTCATTGTATTCTTTGAAATACCCGTCCTTCAGGTCATCGTCGTACATGCCTTCGTTCTTCACAACACCGTTGTCATAGAACTCTTTCCATACACCTTGTTTTCCTCTTTCGTCCCTGCGGTTAATTCGCTCTTGCCGACGGATGAACCCATACTTGTATTCCGTGAGGCCGATGATCAGGCCGTCCTCTCCATATTCGTAGGATACTCCTTCTTCTTTTCCTTCTATGAAATTTATCTTCTGTTTTAACTTGCCGCTTTTGTAATAGAAATTACTGAAGCCCTGCTTCACATCGTTCACATAATTCTCCTCCTGGGTAACGTAGTTCTCCTTGGTGTCGTAGGTCTTCTTGAAACCGTTCTTCCTGCCCTCCCTGTAATCGTAGGTAAGCATCAGCTTGCCTTCTTCGTTATAAAATTTCCATGTGCTGTCCAGCAGGAAGTTCTTCCGGTTTCCTTCCGATTTCATATTGCCGCTCTGGAAATAGGTCTTCCAGTAGCCATCGGGTTTTCCGCCGCGCAGCGTTCCTTCGCTCGACACCTTTCCGTTGTCGTAATAGAACTTATTGTAGCCGTCATTGTTCACTACTTGTGGTTGCTGCGCAACTGCAACCAAGGCAATGCTCATGCAGAAAATAAATGGGATAGTTTTTCTGATGAATGACTTGTTCATGTTCTTAGAGTCCGTATTTCGCGGAAATTTCCAGCATTCGTTCGATCGGCTTTTTGGCCTTCTCTATCAGCTGGTCCGGAAGTATTATCTCCGGTTGTTCATGTTCCAAACAAATATACAATTTTTCCAGCGTGTTAAGCTTCATGTGGGGACAGTCGTTACAGGCGCAAGAATTGTTGGGCGGTGCCGGAATAAATGTCTTATCGGGAGACGCTTTATGCATCTGGTGGATAATACCAGCTTCAGTTGCCACAATGAACACTTTATCGCTGCTCTTCTTGCTGTAATTAAGTATACCTGTGGTAGATCCAATATAATCAGCAATGCTTAAAAGCGCGGCATCACATTCAGGGTGCGCAAGGAGTTTTGCGCCGGTGTGTTCCTCCTTCAACTTAACTATCTTTTCCAATGAGAATATCTCGTGAACCATACAAGAACCATCCCAAAGCACCATGTCCCTGCCGGTCTTCTTCTTCAGGTAAGCGCCCAGGTTCTTGTCGGGAGCAAAAATGATCTTTTCATCCACCGGTAAGCTTTCGATGATCTTCTCCGCGTTGGTAGAAGTACAAACAATGTCGGTCATCGCTTTTATCTCTGCCGAACAGTTCACATAAGAGATCACTGTATGGCCCGCATATTTCTTCTTGAACTCCCCAAACTTTTCCGGAGGGCACGAATCAGCGAGGGAACAGCCCGCATTCAGATCGGGTAAAAGCACTTTCTTTTTCGGTGATAATATTTTTGCTGTTTCTGCCATAAAGTGTACACCTGCAAAGACGATGATATCCGCATCGGTTGCCGCTGCCTGCTGTGAAAGGCCAAGGCTGTCACCGATATAATCCGCGATATCCTGGATATCTGCATCCTGGTAGTAATGCGCAAGGATGACCGCGTTCTTTTTTTTCTTTAACCTGTTGATCTCAGCGAACAAATCTAACGATGGATCCAATACAACATCTGATAAATATCCTTTTCTCTTTTCTAACGTTAACATCCTAATTATATATATTCTTTATATATTCTTTAATTATGTTATTACTATTATCCTGTTAGTTCTGTCCGTAACTTTTTGATCAGACCATTGCTTTTGTACCTTTTACAATTCAGTTAATAGGCTATCAACACAACAATTACAGTGTTTTCAGGCCTCTCAGGGTTTATTAACAGGGTGTTCATAGTGCTTCATGTAGATAAAAAAGACCCGGATGAAGTATTTCTTTAAGAGGAGAATTTGTTAATGGTTGGTATCAACTTTTCACCACCGGGCTTGCATTGTTCAGAAAAAATTACGTGGGCGGTCAAAGTAAGTTCCCGGGAATAATTTTGTTAAATTTGTAACAAGGTAATGGCCACTATCAACAGGGGGTTTGTTTATAAAATTACTAAGAAATCCTGTAATATATTGTGTGATTATCTACTTTTCGACCACTATTAAAAGTACTGCCCCATGAAGATCGCCATAGGATCTGATCACGCCGGCTTCAGCTTAAAGGAGAGAATAAAAGAGAAGATAAAGCAGCTGGGCCACGAACTAAAGGACTTCGGATGTTATTCGGAGGAACGTGCCGATTATCCTGACTTTGCCCACCCGGTGGCAGAGTCTGTTCAGAATAAGGAGTTCGACTTTGGTGTACTTATCTGCGGCAGCGGAAATGGCATTAATATGTCGGCCAACAAGCACGCCGGCATTCGTTCGGCTCTTTGCTGGAACAAAGAGGTGGCGGAACTTGCCAGGCAGCACAACGACGCCAATATTCTTGCTCTTCCTGCCCGCTTTATAGATGAAGCGGCCGCGGCAGAATGTGTTGAAGTGTTCCTTAAAACCGCCTTCGAAGGTGGGCGCCATACCGACCGTGTTAATAAGATAAACTCCGTTTGTTAAAAGACCTTTTTATAGCCAGCGCCGCGCTGCTTACCGTATCCGGCTCAGGGATACAGAGGCCAGACCCGCTTATCGTTTCCTACTCAGAGGAGATCACCGCCGCCGACCTTAATAAACATCTTACCGTGCTGGCTTCCGATGGCTATGAGGGCCGTGAGACCGGCAAGGAAGGCCAGAAGAAGGCCGCGGCTTACATCTCTTCGGAATTTCGCAAGGCGGGCATCCCTCCCCTTTTCAACCTGAGCTATTACCAGCAGTTCTCGCTGGTAGTACAATATCCGAATAAGGTTAGTATTAACTCAGGCGGAACGGAGCTTCAAAACATGAAAGACTTTTATTTTTTCCCGGGCATGAACGAGGAAAAGATCGAAGCCAAAGAGGTGTTGTTCCTTGGATACGGCATTGCCGACGAACGCTACGATGATTATAAAGGAAAAGAGGCAAGCAACAAGGTGGTGATGGTGCTTGACGGGGAGCCGATAGACAACGAAGGCTTTTCGCTGGTGACCGGCAACAAAGAGCTTTCGGAATGGGGCGGCTACTGGAGGAAGAAGCCGGAGTTTGCCGACAGCAGGAATGTGAAGGCTCTGTTGATCGTGGTGAACGACGTAGAGAAGAATGTAAAGGAGAACAGTCATTTTATAGAAGGACAACACATGCGCCTGGCCGGCGGAAAGGAGAAGCAGCACAACCGCCCTGTATTCTACGTGTCGAGGGCATTTGCCGAGGGACTGCTTAAGAAGGGCGGCGCCAAAAGCATCGCGCAGGCCGAACAGGACATCCGCAAAAAGAAAAAGCCGGTATCGGCCCTCTTTAAGGCGGCGATCTCTATAAACATAGTGGAACACTCTGAAGAGGCCTCCTCTGAGAATGTGCTTGGATATATTGAAGGAAGCGACCTTAAAGAACAGGTGATCATCGTGTCGGCCCACTATGACCACCTTGGAAAGAAAGGGGATGTGGTGTTCAACGGCGCGGACGATGATGGCTCAGGAACCGTGGCGCTGATCGAAATGGCGAAGGCTTTCGCCAAGGCAAAGGCCGAAGGAAAGGGGCCACGCAGAAGTATTCTTTTTCTTGCCGTTGCCGGCGAGGAAAAAGGCTTGCTGGGCTCCAGGTATTACACGCAGAACCCCGTCTTCGCTCTTGCCAATACGGTGGCCGATCTCAACATTGATATGATAGGCCGCGTGGACGAAAAGCATACCGGCAAAGGCGAATATATTTATGTGATCGGCGCTGACAGGCACAGCACCGAGCTTCACGCCATCAACGAAGCGGCGAACAAGACCTATACGAAGATGGAACTTGATTACACCTATAATGATCCTAACGACAAGAACCGTTACTTCTATCGCTCCGATCATTATAACTTTGCGAAGAACAACATCCCCGTGATCTTCTACTTTAACGGCACACATCCCGATTATCATAAGGAAACAGACGAGATCTCTAAGATCGACTTTTCATTAATGGAGAAAAGAACGAGGCTGGTGTTCTGTACCGCCTGGGAACTGGCAAACAGAACAGAGCGCATCAAACTGGATGTGAAGCAATAAGGTGAAAGAGCCGGAAGTATTCATAGAGGCAGCAGAGTCAAAAGTGTTCGATAAAGAGCACCGGCGAAAGCTTAATTTCAACATTGCCCAATACGATAAGAAGGTAAAAGAGGGCAAACTACAGTACAGCAACCTGGAACTCGCCAAGAGCCGGGCCTCCCTCCTGAAGAACAAAGTTGTTGAGAACCTCGACAAATACCTGATAGAGTTCGAGGCAAATTTCATCAAGCGCGGCGGTAAGGTTATCTGGGCGCAAGATGAAGAAGAGGCCATGAAGGAGGTCATGCAGATCCTGAAAAGGGTGAACGCCAAAACGGTGGTAAAGGCCAAGTCCATGACCACAGAAGAGGTTCACTTTAATGATGTTTTGGAGAAGGAGGGGATCGAGAGCCTGGAGACCGACCTGGGAGAATACATTGTCCAGCTCCGGAGGGAACACCCCTACCATATTGTTACCCCCGCCATGCATCTTTCCAAGGAAGATGTGGCAAAGACCTTCCATGAGAAACAGGGAACTCCGGCCAACTGGCTGCCGCCCGATATTGTTGCGCACGTGCGAAAATTGCTTCGGGAAAAATATACCAAGGCCGAGGTTGGCGTGAGCGGAGGTAACTTCCTGATCGCCGACATAGGCGCCGTGGCCGTTACAGAGAACGAAGGCAACGCAATGATGTCAATGGCCTATCCTAAGGTTCACATCGCTATTGTGGGCATTGAGAAGCTCATCCCCTCCATCATGGACCTTGACCTTTTCTGGCCGCTGTTAGCGACCCATGGAACGGGACAAAATGTGACCGTTTACAACAGCATACTAACGGGGCCAAAACGGGCGGACGAGAACGACGGTCCTGAGGAAATGTATGTGGTGTTGCTTGACAATGGCCGCAGCGAGTTGCTGGCACAAGCCGAGCAACGCCGTGCCCTGGAGTGCATCCGATGCGGCGCCTGTTTGAACGGCTGTCCTATTTACCAGGGCGTTGGCGGCCATGCTTATGGAACTACTTACAGCGGGCCCATTGGCTCGGTGATCACCCCTCACTTTAAAGGCATGGAAGAGTTCAGGCACTTGAGCTATTCTTCTTCTCTCTGTGGCAAATGCACAGAAGTTTGTCCCGTGAAGATCGACCTGCACAAACTCCTTTTATATAATCGTCGCGACGCGGTGGAGCGCACGGCCTCTAAGACCGAAAACCTTGTATGGTATTTTTGGAAGGCGGCTATGCTGAAACGAAGCAAGATGGAGAAGGGCGGCGCGAAGCTGAAGAACTTCATGCTGAAACAATTCTTCAGAAAGCCGTATGGCGACCGCCGCGAGATGCCCGTGGTGGCGCCCAAGTCATTCAACCAGATCTGGAAGTCCCGTATGAAGGGCGCCTGATCATTTCCTGAAAATAAAATACGCAGCAAGCACCAGGAAGACAAAACCTACAAGGTGATTCCATCGCAGCACTTCGTTGCGAAAGAGCACGAGCGTGAACACGGAGAACACTACTAGTGTGATGATCTCCTGGATCACCTTGAGCTCCACCAAAGAGAAGGGTCCGCCGTTCTCCCGATACCCTATCCTGTTGGCCGGCACCTGGAACACATATTCAAATAGCGCTAGTCCCCAGCTCAGAAATATGATACTAATGATGCCCAGGTTTTCGAACCATTTTAGTTCGCGGAACTTCAGGTGACCGTACCAGGCAAAGGTCATGAAGGTGTTGGAGAGTACGAGGAGCAGGATCGTGTAGATGGCGCGCATAACTTTTTTCTGCAAATGTATAGAAGCTCGAAAATCATCGGAAATCGATAGTGTTTTTCTTGATGCTGTTGTGCCGGAATAAGCGCGGCAGGACGAAAGACTTCAGACGAGCCCAATCGCAACAGCGAGCGTTAAAATGAAAAATCCCTAAAAGCGCGTAGTGTTTAAATGGCCTTATTGGTCTATGGAGTAAATATGAGCGTTCCACGTGGAACAATAAACACTTGAATAATTAATAATCAGTAAATAATTAGTACAATAGTAATTAAGATACCAATTTGCATTTATAGTCCAAAAAACTATTTAATTATGCTAAAAACAAAGATATTATTACTAATAAGTAAAAATATATACAATATTTAGACTAAAAGAGAAGCTTTTTAACCGCTGGGCCGAGCCGAAAGGATGGATATGGGATTCCGGCCCATTTTGGACAGAGCGAACGCTAAACGCAGGGGGGCGTAGTCCTTCTGTTGTTGTGCGTGGCGTAGAGATGGGCTGTAAATAAGAAGCCCTGAAGCAGAACAATTTTGCTTCAGGGCGAAGTCGGGGTGAGAGGATTTGAACCTCCGACCTCCACGTCCCGAACGTGGCGCGATACCGGGCTACGCTACACCCCGAATTGGATTCACGATTTTAGATTTGCGATTGTTGATTTTGAGGGAGCGAAAATCTAAGATCCGGCTTCAAAAGTAAAGAAATATTTTGCATGAAAATGGGCAATCGGGAGGTCGGATCAAAAATCTAAGATCAACAATGGGGCATGACGCATGTTCCACGTGGAACGCCGGGCCTCTCCCCTACTTTTCTTCCTTGCCTTTGCCAAAGGCGAACTTGAAGTGGAAGCCTACCGTGAAGGTGTTCTTGTCGTACCTGAAATCAGGATCGGTAACGTCGAAGCAGCCAACGTTTTGGAGCTGCAAGTGGAGGTGCTTATAGCCAACCCTAACGGTGATGGCAGGTTCGATAAAGAACTGGCTAGCGTTGGCGCGCAGGTAATCGGTCTGCTCTACCCCGTCGTACAACACCTGTCCGGTTATGTCTTTATAGTTAACCTGCGACAGCCGTGTGGAAAAGACTCCCTCGAACCAGTTGTTCTTATACGCGATGTAGGGCTGCCCCGCGAAGCGCATTCCTTTCGCGTCGAGCTTTCCTGTGGGGGGATACTTCAATGAGATATTTCCGAAGCCAACAGTGCCCGAAGCACCCCAGGAAAAATTGCCCTGCAGCTGCTTAAAATACCCAAGGCCTATCTCCATCAAAGTGGCCTCACCCTTGTTGCTGTAGGCATCAGACTCGGGCTTGTAAAAGGTCGCGGCTCCCTGGGCAAAAAAATTGTCTGTAACCGAATAGGCCGCGTCAGCCTGAACGCCGCCCCCTGAAACAAGGCCGCTAAAGCTCAGCTCATCGGCACCCTTGAACACCGGAACATTAACAGCGTTGGGCGCATAGTACCGGGGAGCGCATGAAAAGAGAGCGACGCAAGGGAGAAGGTATAGGTATTTTTTCATGGGGCTTTTGGACAAATATAATACACGAAAGCTGTTTATCAAAACAAGGCAGGATTACCTGCCCATGTACACCATCAGGATGGAGATGTCGGAAGGGTTCACGCCGCTGATCCGGGAGGCCTGGCCAATGGTACGCGGACGTATGCGCGCGAGCTTTTCGCGCGCCTCCATCGAGAGCGAAGTAAGGCGTGAATAATCGAAGTCCTCATGCAGGCGCATTTCTTCCAGGCGCTGAAGCTTTTCGGCCTGCTCATACTCCTTGCTGATATAACCTTCGTACTTCATTTGGATCTCCGCCTGCTCCTGGCTTTCGGCGTCGAAGCGTGATAAAAACTCCCGCACCGACTCATTGTGTTTCTCGAAGTCAATGAGCGAAACCCCGGGCCTGGAAAGGATGCTGAACATCCTCAACTTTTGATTGACCTGTGCCGAACCGATCGATTCAAGAACGGGGTTGATCTCGGCAGGGGAGATGCTTTCATTTTTGAAATACCTTATAATTTCTTGTGCGCTTTTCATCTTTGTATTCACACGCTCCAGGCGCTCTTTACTTGCAAGTCCCAACTCGTGACCCTTAGGGGTCAGGCGCAGGTCGGCATTGTCTTGCCTCAGCAAGATCCTATACTCGGCGCGCGAGGTGAACATTCGGTAAGGTTCGTCGGTTCCTTTGGTCACCAGATCGTCGATGAGAACACCGATATAAGCCTCGGAGCGCTGCAACACAAAAGGACCTTGCTCACGTACCAGGAGGTGAGCGTTGATGCCGGCCATCAAGCCCTGGCAAGCAGCCTCTTCGTAACCTGTAGTGCCGTTGATCTGTCCGGCGAAATACAGCCCGCCAACAAGCTTTGTTTCAAGTGTTGCTTTAAGCTGCTGAGGAGGAAAATAATCATATTCAATGGCGTATCCCGGGCGGAACATCTTACAGTTCTCAAAACCATGAATACTCTTAAGCGCCTTGTATTGAACATCTTCCGGAAGGGAAGTAGAGAAACCATTTAAGTATATCTCCACCGTGCTCCATCCTTCGGGCTCCACAAAAAGCTGGTGCCTGTCGCGTTCGGCGAAACGAGTGATCTTGTCTTCTATGCTTGGACAATACCTTGGGCCGAGGCCTTTGATACGTCCGCTGAACATGGGAGATCTTTCGAAGCCTGTTTTCAACACCTCATGCACCGCGTCGTTGGTATAAGCCATGTAGCATGGCATTTGCAGGGCGCCGGTCTTTCCTCCGGGAACAGCGGGACGGAAGGCATCGTTACGCAAGGTGTTCGCGAAGCTGAATTGCCCCCTCTCCAAATATGAAAAGCGCTGCGGGTTCTCGTCGCCCTCCTGGATCTCCATCTTGCTATAGTCAAGCGAGCGCCCGTCGAGACGGGGAGGGGTGCCTGTTTTCATACGGCCGCTTTCGAAGCCCAGCCTCACCAGTTGTTCGGTGATGCCTGTCGATGCTTTCTCGCCGGCGCGTCCTCCGCCGAATTGTTTTTCGCCCAGGTGGATAAGGCCGTTGAGGAAAGTGCCGTTCGTCAGCACCACCGCTTTAGCGCGCACCTCCATGCCTATGCCGGTGATCACACCGCAAACTCGTAGCTCATTTCCTTCGCCCTCGGTGATCAGCTCGCGCACCATGTCCTGGAAGAAATCCACGTTGGGCGTTTGCTCCAGCATGTTCCTCCATTCCTGCGCGAAGACCATCCGGTCGTTCTGGCTGCGGGGGCTCCACATCGCGGGACCTTTGCTGCGGTTCAGCATACGAAACTGCACAGCGGAGCGGTCGCTTACAATGCCGCTGTATCCGCCCAGCGCGTCGATCTCACGAACGATCTGTCCCTTGGCGATTCCGCCCATAGCGGGGTTGCAGCTCATCTGCGCGATGGTTTGCATGTTCATGGTGATGAGCAACACGCGCGAACCCATATTAGCAGCGGCAGCAGCAGCCTCGCAGCCCGCATGTCCCGCACCCACAACTATGATATCGTATTCTCCGAACATTTTTTTAAAAGGATGGCAAAGATAGCGAAAAGCCCCACGCCTGTGCGGGAACAAGATCCTGAACCGAAGATCGCCTTTCTGGTTTTCAGTATTTTTGACCAAAACCACCCGGTTTTCGGTTAAAAACAGGAGAAAAAATTAATATTTTCTCAGATTTTGATGTAAACGATAAATTTTTACCTTTGCCAACCCTTGAGTTTTTTGAAGAGAAGACGCGATGGCCAGAGCGAAAACATACATTATTCCTTTTGCGGGATTAAGCCAGGGCCAGCACGAATTCAATTTTGAAGCAGGCAACAGTTTTTTCAAGGAGCGGGAATACTCGGAAGTGAAGAAGGCCGCGGTTGATGTGTTGCTGAAACTGAACAAGCAGAGCACGATGCTCATTCTTCACTTCGGCATCAAGGGAACAGTGAACCTGCCCTGCGACCGTTGCGCGGAGCCGTTCGATCTTCCGGTGGAAGGCGAGGCCCAGCTCATCGTAAAGTTCGGCGAAACGTTTGCTGAAGAGCAAGAGGCGATCACAATTCCGTTCTCCGAAAGTGAACTGGACATTGAACAATACTTGTACGAGTTCATCAACCTGGTAATACCCCAGAAACGCGTACACGAAAAGATAAAAGAGTGCAATAAAGAAGTGATCAACAAGCTCAAGAAGCTGGAGGGCTCTGGCAAAGAGGCCGACACACGCTGGGCGAAGCTGAAGAACATAGACCTTAAAAAACAATAAGTAAAAAATACCCGCTATGCCAAATCCAAAGAAAAGACATTCGAAGAGCCGCAGCCGCAAGAGAAGGACCCACTACAAGGCGGAAGCAAGCACGCTGTCTACCTGCTCCAATTGCGGCGCGCCCGTATTGTACCACCGTGTATGCGGTGAGTGCGGTTATTACCGCGGCAAGCAAGCCATCGAAAAAGCGGTTACAGTTTAACTCACCGGCCCAGGACCCCAGCGGTTCCTGATCCAGAATTTTCAAGCTAAAATTTGAGAATAGGATTAGATATAATGGGTGGAGACTACGCGCCCGAAGCCACGGTTTCGGGAGCGGTGCTTGCACGTAAAGTGCTGCCCGAAAATGTTACGCTTGTCCTCATCGGCGACGAGCAGCAGATCACACCCTTGCTCAAGAAGAATGGTTCCTCGAAAGAACAGTTCGAGATCGTTCATTCCACCGAGGTGATCGGCATGGGCGAACATCCTACCAAAGCATTCTCACAAAAACCCAATTCCACTATTGCCACCGGCTTCCGCCTGCTGAAGGAAGGGAAGATCGACGCGTTTGCGAGCACCGGCAATACCGGCGCTATGCTGGTAGGATCTATGTTCAGCGTTAAGACCATTGCGGGTGTTATCCGCCCCTGCGTTACTTCGGTGCTGCCGAAGGAGAACGGCAGTGTAGGGCTGATCCTCGACGTAGGTACCAACGCCGATTGCAAGCCGGATGTGCTGTACCAGTTCGGAACGCTCGGCTCTCTTTTTCTCGAACACGTTTATCATATCAAGAACCCGAAAGTGGCCTTGCTCAACATCGGCGAAGAGGCCGAGAAAGGCAACCTGGCCACGCAGGCGGCGCATAACCTCATGAAGGAATCGAAGGACTTTAACTTCACCGGCAATGTGGAGGGGCGCGACCTTTTCACCGACAAAGCCGATGTTATTGTTTGCGATGGCTTCACCGGCAACGTGGTGCTGAAACAAGCGGAAGCATTTTATACGCTGATAAAAAAGCGCGGCCGCTCCGACGATTATTTCGACCGCTTTAACTACGAGAACTACGGGGGAAGCCCCATCCTGGGGATCAACGCCAACGTGATCATCGGGCACGGAATTTCCAACGACGTTGCGATCCGAAACATGCTTACGCTCTCTGCCGAAGTGGTGCAGGCGCGGCTGTCGGAAAAAATAAAACAGGCATTTAACTGATGAAAAAGATCAACGCGATAATCACTGCCGTGGGAGGATATGTTCCTGACTATGTGCTCAGCAACAAGGAGCTGGAGAAGCTGGTGGACACCACCGACGAGTGGATACAAACGCGCACGGGCATCAAAGAGCGGAGGATCCTGAAAGGGGAGGGGAGAGGTGTTTCGGAAATGTGCGTGGAGGCGGTCAAACAATTACTGGAGAAGAGAAAGATCAGCCCCGAGGAGATCGACATGATCATTGTGGGAACCATCACTTCCGACTATACATTTCCTTCGGCATCCAACCTTATCTGCGATATGCTTGGCGCGAAGAACGCCTGGGGCTACGATGTTTCAGCGGCCTGCTCGGGCTTCCTGTATTCACTGGCCACTGCCGCGCAGTTCATCGAAACGGGCCGTTACAAAAAAGTGATCGTGGTGGGCGCCGACAAGATGTCGTCCATCATCGACTATACCGATCGCAGCACCTGCATCATATTCGGCGATGGCGCGGGCGCGGTACTGCTGGAGCCCAGCGAAGAGCAGTTAGGCATTCGTGATTTCATACTTCGTTCTGACGGCGCGGGAAGAAAATACCTTTTCCAAAAGGCGGGCGGCTCACGCTACCCCGCAAGCATCGAAACGGTGGAGCGCCGCGAGCACTTCGTGTTCCAGGACGGGCAGCCTGTGTTCAAAGCGGCAGTGAAAGGAATGGCCGATGTATCGGCAGAGATCTTAGAGCGCAATAAACTTACCGGCAACGATGTAGCCTGGCTGGTGCCGCACCAGGCCAACAAGCGCATCATTGACGCTACGGCGGAGCGCATGGGCGTGAGCAGCGAAAAGGTGATGATGAACATTGAGCGTTACGGTAACACCACCGCGGGCACTATTCCGCTGCTGTTGTGGGACTATGAAAAAAGACTGAAGAAGGGCGACAATCTTATCATCTCCGCGTTTGGAGGAGGATTTACCTGGGGCTCCATTTTCCTTAAGTGGGCCTATAATTCATAAACAAAAAAGCAATCATCTAAATTCATAAAAAATGAAATTAAGCGAGATACAGGAACTTATCAAGTTCGTTGCAAAATCAGGTGTTAACGAAGTGGCCTACGAGACCAAAGACATTAAGTTGGTGATCAAGACCGGCGCTTCCGCAAAGATCGCGAAACAGCAGCCCATCATTATGCAGTCGGCCGTACCGATGACTACACCCATCGTTCAGCCGGTGATACAGCAGAACCCTGTAGCGCAGCCCGTAGCGCAGCAGTCGGCGAAGCAAGAAACAGCGGTTTCTCCGGACGCGAAACTGGTGACCATCAAGTCGCCGATGATCGGCACTTTTTACCGCTCTCCCGGACCTGATAAGCCCTTATTTGTTAACGTGGGCGACGAGATAAAGCAAGGCAAAGTGATCTGCATCATTGAGGCCATGAAGCTGTTCAATGAGATCGAGTCAGAAGTATCTGGCAAAATAGTGAAGGTGCTTGTGGATGACGCCACGCCTGTAGAGTATGACCAACCCTTGTTCCTTGTAGAACCCGCATAGCATGTTCAAAAAAATATTGATCGCTAACCGCGGGGAGATCGCGCTCCGCATCATTCGTACCTGTCGTGAGATGGGTATCAAAACGGTTGCGGTGTATTCCACTGCCGACAAGGAATCGCTGCACGTGAAGTTCGCCGACGAGGCGGTGTGCATCGGTCCGCCCCCGAGCAAAGACTCGTACCTCAACATCCCCAATATTATTTCGGCCGCCGAGATCACCAATTCCGACGCGATACATCCCGGCTATGGTTTTCTCTCGGAGAACAGCAAGTTCTCACGCATCTGCATCGAGCACAAGATAAAGTTCATTGGCGCCACGCCCGAGCAGATCGACGCCATGGGCGACAAGGCCTCGGCGAAATCAACGATGAAGAACGCCGGTGTTCCCTGTATCCCGGGCTCTGAAGGACTTTTGGAGAGCATTGAGCAGGCGAAGACCATCGCGCAGGAGATCGTTTATCCTGTCATCCTAAAAGCAACCGCCGGCGGCGGAGGCAAAGGCATGCGCATCGTATGGAAAGAGGACGAGCTGGAGAACGCATGGAACAATGCCCGCCAGGAAGCGGGAGCCGCTTTCGGCAACGACGGCATGTACATGGAGAAATACATCGAAGAGCCCAGGCACATTGAGATACAGATAGCAGGTGACCAGTACGGCAAAGCCTGTCATCTCAGCGAAAGGGATTGCTCTATACAACGCCGTCACCAAAAGCTGGCGGAAGAAACACCGTCGCCCTTTATGACCACCGAGCTTCGTGAGAAGATGGGAGAGGCCGCGATCAAAGCCGCGCTCGCCGTGAAATACGAAGGCGTTGGCACAGTGGAATTCCTTGTGGACAAGCACCGTAATTTCTATTTCATGGAGATGAACACCCGTATCCAGGTGGAGCACCCCATAACGGAAGAAGTGATCGACTATGACCTTATTCGTGAGCAGATACTGATCGCCGCAGGTGTGCCGATCTCGGGAAAGAACTACTATCCCCAGCTGCATGCCATTGAATGCCGCATCAATGCCGAGGATCCTTTCAATAACTTCAGGCCTTCGCCAGGAAAGATCACGGTGCTGCATACACCTGGCGGTCATGGCGTGAGGATCGACTCGCACATTTACGCGGGCTATACCATTCCTTCCAATTACGACAGCATGGTGGCGAAGCTCATCACCATGGCGCAAACACGCGAAGAGGCCATCGCCAAGATGCATCGGGCGCTGAGCGAATTTGTGATCGAAGGAGTGAAGACCACCATTCCTTTTCACCTGAAGTTAATGAAGGACGAGAACTTCATCAAAGGAGTTTACACTACGAAGTTCCTGGAAGATTTTGATATGAACAAGTGACAGCGTAGCTGTCTCTTACCGGTATTTCTCCTTGAGAAATTCCGTGTACTCACCCATGTTCGCCATGATCTGCAGCTCCTGGTAGCGCTCATGAAAGGCGGTATCGCTTACTTGCTTGTTGAGCTCTGAGATACGGAAGCGGTCGAAATTACGGAGGGCCGTCTTTTCTTCATCGCTAAGCTGTTCGCTGTTGAACTCGCGTTCGCGAAGGTCGTTAATGCTTACGGTGCCACCCAGGCTTTGCTTGAGGTAGCTTTGGCTGAGGGCTTTTTGTTTTTCGCTCATGGGCTTTTTAAGATCCTTCACCAAATTTATAGATTAATGGATACGAGGGCCCGCCCTTCGCCCATTTATTATTAACACTGCGATGTTAAAAGGCCCATCCAAAAGATTTGTACTTTTATCCGCTATGAAACAAAAGCTCAGCACCCTGTTCACGATAGCCCTCCTGGCGCTGTTCTTCTCCTGTGGTACGGAGAAGCCCAAGGAGCCCAACCCTTATGAGAATGCCAAGATAGAGGTGAAGACCTTCAAGTCCGACAGCACCGGCTGGGGATACGATGTTTGCCTTTATGGCAGCGTATACGTGCACCAGCCCCAGGTGCCCGCCGTAAACGGCAACAAGACCTTTGCTACAGAAGAGGACGCGAAGAAGACAGGAGAGCTGGTGGCGCACAAGATCCGTAATAACATCATGCCCCCGGCGCTTACCATAAAGGAGCTCGACAGCCTGGGTGTATTGAAATGATCATCCTTTGAAATTGTTCTTCAGAAAGACAGGAGAGGGCAGGCCGCTCATCATCCTGCACGGACTTTTCGGGCAGAGCGATAACTGGAACAGCCTGGCAAAGGAATTCGCCCGCTTTTTCTGCGTTTACACCGCCGATCTCCGCAACCACGGCCTCTCGCCTCATAGCGATACCTGGACCTACCAGGCGATGAGCGAGGACCTGTTGGAACTAATGGATAACGAAGGCCTGGATAAGGCGATCGTGCTTGGCCATTCCCTCGGCGGAAAATCAGCCATGCATTTTGCGCTTCATCATCCTGCGCGGGTTGAAAAACTTATTGTGGTGGACATTGCCCCGAAGGATTATCCCGCGGGGCAGGACAAAGTGATCGAGGCATTGCAGGCCGTTGACCTCAGTAAAATAAGCTCAAGAAAAGAAGCGGAGGAACAATTGTCGCGCGGCATCAGTGACGCGCCCACCAAACAATTCCTGCTTAAAAATCTTTATCGTCCTGAAGGAGGCGGAGGCTACGCCTGGCGGTTTAATCTGGAAGCTATTGCGGCGAACAGCGAAACGATCGGGAAGACATTTGCTGTTGAAGGCAAGCGATCGGATGTTCCCACGTTGTTCCTCGCCGGAGAAAATGCGAACTACATTCTTCCGGAGGACAGGAGCACGATCGAAAAGTATTTTCCCAACGCAAGGACAGAGATCGTTGCCGGCGCGGGACATTGGATACATGCGGACAAGCCGAAAGAATTTGCGGAGGCGGTTATTAGGTTCCTTAACCGATCGTCACCCTGAGCCTGCTTGCCTTCGCGTAGCCGCTTCGGCGAAGCGAGGACGAAGGGTTACTTCTTCCTGAAGATCCTCACTTCGAACGAGCCTACATCTTTAGGAACCTCAGCGGGATCGCCCTTAAAACCGATCAGCTCTTCAAAGGCGCCGTCTTCCTGTAATTCCTGCAGCGGTAATTTTCCTTCCAGCGGCGCGTAATGCGAATCCCATATCACGAGACTTCCCGCGGGCATGTTAATGGCCGGCGAACGCGTGTCGAGGTTCCAGAGCATCGTTGCCCGGTCAGCATCAAAGGGATCGATCTCAAGAAATACAACGGCGTAGGGAAACATATAATAGATCTTGTGCCGTCCCGCCTGGTTCTCCTGTATCCAGTCGCAAGCGGCCTTCACCGGCAGCTCCTCGTAGTTGAACTTGCGCGGGAAGCGGTGCTGCTTGAAAGGCATCCAGGCTACGAGGGCGAGGAGCAATGCGACAAACGCATTTCGCAACAGTATTTTCTCTTTGAAGAGCGGTAGCAGCCATTGCAAACCGCGCAGGGCGATGAGCGCCGCCAGCGGTGTAACACCCGCCAGTACTCGAATGAGCCCCAATGAATTGGAGATGCCGGAGCCATAAGCATACACCCATGAATGCGCGGCGAGATAAACGAGAAAACATCCGAACACAAGCACAATTTCCTCCCTGTAAAAAGGCCAGGCCTTGCGCTCACCGAACATTTTTCCCAGTCGCAAAAGCCCCAGGACAAAAAGCACCACCAGCGGTGTGCCGAGGATGTATTCGTTCTTTTTCAGGTAATGAAAAACAGAACCGGTGCCATACATTCCGATGGAAGCCTTGTAAGGATTTTCGGTCATGATCCACAGCAGGTCGCCGTAATAAAATGATCCGATCACGCTGTAAAGTACCGTGCCAGCACCCAGTAGGGTCGTGGCACGCCACGACCTTTTACCCAGTAACACCCACGCAAACAGCGGAAGCAACAAGAATCCCTCAGAACGTACAAAGGGAAGGAACGAGACAAGCATCGCGGCAGCAGTGTTGCGTTCCTGCAGGATAAGATAAATGGAAGCAACGAGCATTAGCCCGAAGAGCGGCTCGGTAAGTCCGGAGATAAGCGTTACATAATAAATGGGAGAGAAGAACACGAAGAACAAGGCAAGGGCCGGCAAGGCCATTCCCATTTTGCTGGCAATACGCCATGCAAAATAAGCGGTGAGCGAAGCGCAGAGTATATTGAAGACGACGATGCCTGTAAAACCAAAAGCCGCAAAGGGCGCGCTTAGCAGCGTAAAGAACGGCTTGCCCCAATGGTCGAGAAATAGCTCCGGGTGATCGAAAGCATAATGCGCGATGAGGTAATGTTGTATGCTGTCGCCGCTTTCGTAAGTGCCGTTCGACAACAGCGCGAGCGTAAGTGTGAGCGCGAAAAGAAGGAAAAGGGAAAGTAGAACGAGGGGCTTGTCTTTGCTGAGCATCCGGCTATGCCATCTCCTGCGTAGCCCGTTTTTTCTTGCGGCTGATAGCGGACTTTATGTCGTTCAGCTCACCCTTGGGGATGGCGCTGATCAGCTTTCTGGTATAATCGGTTTGCGGGTCGGTATAGATCTGGTCGGCATCGCCCATCTCTTCTATCTTGCCCTGGTTCATTACCACCATGCGGTCGCTCATGAACTTCACAACGGAAAGATCGTGTGAGATGAAGATGTAGGTGAAGTCGAACTCTTCCCTCAGCTCATTGAGCAGGTTGAGCACCTGTGCCTGTATCGACACGTCGAGCGCCGATACGGACTCGTCGCAGATGATGAACTGCGGCTTCACCGACAGCGCGCGCGCGATACAGATACGCTGGCGCTGGCCGCCGGAAAATTCGTGTGGATAACGGTAGAAATGGCTTTCGTTCATGTTCACCCGCTGCAGCAGCTGGATCACATGTTCCTTGCGCTCCTTGTCGCTGCCGAGGATGCCGTGCACCTTCATAGGCTCCATGATCGCCTCGCCGATAGTGATGCGCGGGTTGAGCGACGAATAGGGGTCCTGGAAAATGATCTGCATATCCTTGCGCATGGTGCGCAGCTCTTTGAGCGGCAGTGTAGTAATGTTCTTATCCTTGAATATCACTTCGCCGGCAGTGGGCTCTATGAGGCGGAGGATGGTACGGCCGAGCGTGGTCTTGCCACAACCCGATTCGCCTACCAGCCCCAGTGTTTCACCAGGAAACACCTCGAAGCTCACATCATCAACAGCTTTCACAAACTCAGTGGCCTTTCCAAAGAGGCCTTTGTTAATAGGGAAATAGGTTTTGATGCCTTTTACCTCAAGTATGGGCTTACGCTTGTAAAGTTCTTCGTGGCGTTTGTTGCGCTCTTCTTTGGTGATCACCAGTTTATTGGTCACCTCTTCCACCGAAGCGGTGTTCTCGGTAAGCAAACCTTCGTCGCTCACGTTCATAAAGTCAGAAACGGTGGGCAGCCAGTGCAGGCGCTTGTTCAGCGGAGGACGGCAGGCCAGCAGGCCCTTGGTATAAGGGTGCTGCGGGTTAGAGAAAATATCCCACACATTGCCCTGCTCCACTATCTTTCCTTTGTACATCACCACCACCTTGTCGGCCAGCTCAGCGATCACGCCCAGGTCGTGCGTGATGAACATAATGCCCATCTCGTGCTGGTACTGCAGGCGCTCCATCAGCTCGAGGATGGTGTGCTGCACGGTAACGTCGAGCGCCGTGGTGGGCTCGTCGGCGATAAGGATAGAAGGCTGGCATGACATCGCCATGGCGATCATCACGCGTTGCTTTTGTCCGCCGGATATCTGGTGGGGATAAGTATCGAAAATAATTTCAGGACGAGGGAGCTGTACTTCTTTGAAGAGCTCTATCGTTTTTTCACGCGCTTCTTTCTTTGAGATCTTCTGGTGGAGTATGATGGCCTCCATCACCTGGTTGCCGCAGGTATACACAGGGTTGAGCGAGGTCATTGGCTCCTGGAATATCATGGCGATCTCGTTGCCGCGGAAAGTACGCATCTCGGCCTCGGAGATCTTGGTCAGGTCAACTTTGCCTTTGGTAGCGGAGTGGAAAATGATCTCGCCGCTGCTGATCCTCCCGGGAGGGCTGGGGATGAGGTTCATCACCGAAAGGGCGGTCACCGATTTGCCGGAACCCGATTCACCCACGATGCCCACCGTTTCCCCACGGCTCAGGGTAAAGGAAATATTATTGACCGCTTTGATGGTCTCATCCTCTGTACGGAACTCTGTTACCAGGTTCTTTATCTCTAAAAGCGCGTCATTGATCATAAGGGATTTTCGCCTTTTCCTTTAAAGGGGGATAAAAGTACATTTTAAATTGAAAACTTGCAAAACACAGCGCTTATGGCCTTTTTTGTACGATAAGCCCTCTTTTTTAACAGATTAATCCTCCAGGGGATAGATGCTCAGTGAGAGCAGCGGACTATCGGTGGCTTCGCTCTCATCGGCCATGCTGAAGGCGATCTCGCGGCCTCCATGCTTTGTCTTCCAGGTGATAAAGCCTTTGTCACCAATACCATCACCGTATTTTCCCTTAAAGTATTGGCTGAACTGGCTCATGAGCAGCTTCGATCGTTCTTCTGACTCGGGATAAAGGTCCATCTCGATTGTGGTAAGGCCCGTGTTGTCGAAGTTGTAAGCGAGCGTATAGGAGTTAGTGCTGTCGTCGCTCAGAAAAATATCGTAGTACAGATACATATCGTCCGCTCCCGCTAGCGGCATGTTCTCGCTCTTGCGCACCTCTTCCATGCTCATGCCCAGCTCTATAGACCGGAAGAGGCCCGAGTCGGATTTCAGCACCTCCCTGAACATGGGGTCGTATTGCGAAAGGTCAGTGGGCTTGTCGCCGCAGGAAGAAGCGATGAGCGCGACGAAACAAAAGAAAAGCAGTCGCTTATACATCGTAGTCGATCACTACTTTTTCAGAGTGAGGATGGCTTTGGCAGGTGAGCACAAAACCATCTTCCACTTCGCTGTCGGTAAGCGCGAAGTTCTGTGTCATTTTCACCTTGCCCTCCAGTACTTTCGCGCGGCAGGTGGCACACACTGCTCCTTTGCAGGCAAAGGGAACATCCACTCCGGCGTCGAGCGCGGCGTCCAGCACCGCCTTGCCGTCAGAGGCCAGGTCGAAATGCGTTTCGGTGCCGTCCATGATGATGGTCACCTTGCTCATCACTTTATTGCCGGCCGGCACTTCAGTTTTGCCGGGCGATATAGGAGCCGCGGTGAAGTATTCGATGTGAACACGCTCTTTTTTAACGCCTGAATTCAGCAAGGTCGTTTTCGCGTTCTCCATCATGGGCGCGGGCCCGCAAATGAAGAACTCGTTGTCTTTCTTCAGGTCAATGTGCGCTGCCGCGATCGCCTTGAGCTTGTCGGCGGTCATAATGCCTTTCTGAAGATCGGGCAATGCGCCCGCGGGCTTGTCGAGGATATAGAACACCTGCATTCGAGCAGCATTCGCGACGGCAAGTTCATCGATCTGTTTTTTGAAAATGGTGGCGGCCTCGTCGAGGTTGCCGTAGAAAAGTTGTAGTGTAGAACCGGGCTCTGCCTGCAATACTGTTTTTATGATGCTGAACATCGGCGT
Source organism: Bacteroidia bacterium (assembly GCA_025451785.1). Lineage (GTDB taxonomy): Bacteria > Bacteroidota > Bacteroidia > JANWJV01 > JANWJV01 > JANWJV01. The sequence continues at coordinate 49,254 of JANWJV010000060.1, forward strand.
GATGCCGCTGCCCCCGGCGATAAGCACATAGTTCTTTTTGTTCGAGGCGTTCATGGGCGAATGGAAGCCGCCCATGGGCGTCATCACTTCCATTTCCTGTCCGGCCTTAACCGATTCGTTAAGGTAGTTGGAGCCTTTGCCCCCTTTCACACGCTTGATGGCCACGCGCAGTTCGCCTTCCTGCACACCGCTGCAAATGGAGTAGGAGCGGCGGATCTCTTCGCCGTTCACGTTCAGCTTGAGGGTAAGATATTGTCCCTGGATGAACTTATAGTCGTTTTTGAGCGCTACGGGCACTTCGAAAGCAATGGAGACCGCGTCGGCGGTTTCCAATCTCATATCGGCGACTTTAAGCTTGTGGAACTTCGACATGGGGGACAAAAATAGTAATATTCAATTACCTTTGTTCTCACGATGTTCGTCCCAAAGCTCTTCGTTACACTGAAGACTTATACCAGGGAACAATTCTATAAAGACCTTATATCCGGAATTGTAGTGGGCATCGTTGCGCTCCCTCTTTGCATCGCCTTTGCCATTGCCTCAGGCGTTTCGCCTGAAAAGGGCCTCGTAACCGGCGTCATCGGTGGTTTCTTCATCTCCTTTCTCGGCGGCAGCCGCGTGCAGATAGGAGGGCCTACCGGCGCTTTTATAGTGATCGTATACGGCATCGTGCAGCAGTATGGGGTTAACGGCCTCATCTACGCAACCTTCCTTGCGGGAATTATTCTGATCATCATGGGTTTCGCGCGATTGGGCTCGGTCATCAAATTCATTCCGCATCCCCTCATCGTGGGCTTCACCAGCGGCATTGCGCTCATCATCTTCTCTTCGCAGATGAAAGACCTCTTTGGCCTGGAGATGGGCAGTGTGCCGTCGGATTTTATGGCGAAGTGGAAGGAGTATTTCCTGAAGATGGATACCGCAAACCGGTCGTCGGTTATCATTGCGGTGAGCACGATCCTGATCTCCATTGTATTTCCGAAGATCACGCGGAAAGTTCCGGGCTCACTGGTGGCGATCCTTCTGGCGACTGCCGCGGTTTATTTATTTAAGATCGATGTGCCTACCATTGGCTCCCGCTTCGGGCAGATCCCTTCGGCTTTGCCCATGCCCTCTTTTCCTGAGATAGACCTTTCGGTCATTCAGAAGCTTATTCAACCCGCCTTTGCTATTGCCCTGTTAGGAGGAATAGAATCCCTTCTTTCGGCAGTGGTGGCCGATGGGATGATAGGCGGCAATCACAAATCGAACATCGAGCTGGTGGGGCAGGGGGTTGCCAATATTTTTTCCGCAGCCTTCGGAGGTATTCCAGCCACCGGTGCCATTGCCCGTACCGCTACGAATGTAAAGAACGGAGGCCGCACGCCGGTCGCGGGTATTGTGCATGCGCTCACCTTATTGCTCATCATGCTTTTTGCAGGAAGCTTGGCTACGCTTATCCCGCTTTCGTGTCTTGCCGGCATTTTGGTGGTGGTTGCTTACAACATGAGCGAGTGGCGTTCCTTTCTGGCGGTGTTGCGCACTTCGCGCAGCGACGCTTCCGTGTTGGTGGTTACCTTCTTTCTCACCGTGTTTGTTGATCTTACCGTGGCCATCGAGATCGGCATGGTGCTGGCGGCCTTCCTGTTCATGCGCAGGATGACGCAGATCGCCGATGTACACAGTATAACGAACGAACTGGCCGACGATCCTGATGATCCCAAAGCGATCAGCCGATACAAAGTGCCAGCGGGCGTGGAAGTGTTTGAGGTAACGGGCCCTATGTTCTTTGGCGCGGCCTACAAGTTCAAAGAAGCGCTCAAGTTGATGTCGAAGCCGCCGAAGGTGCTGATCATTCGTATGCGGGCTGTGCCAGTGATCGACTCTACAGGCTTGCATACATTGGAGGAAGTGTTCCTGCAGGCAAAGCACCGTGATATGCGACTGATCCTTTCCGGGGTTCAGCCAGGCATTTACAAGGAGCTTGAAAAATCGCATTTACTGGAATTGGTGGGCAAAGAGAATGTATTGCCCGATATTGACGCCGCCCTTGCAAGGGCCGCGAATATCTTAGTAAGGGAGGGGTGATCGCTTGCACAGTTTATTCGTATCTTTATATTTGTATTTTTCATCAAAACAAAAACCATGACACCCGAACAACTGGAGCAGAACTTTGACGCGAAGCTCCAGCGCAACGAGAGCATAGAGCCGAAGGACTGGATGCCGGATAATTACCGCAAGCATGTGATCCGCCAGGTATCTCAGCATGCGCATTCCGAGATCGTAGGCATGCTTCCCGAAGGCAACTGGATCACCCGTGCGCCCAGCATGCGCCGAAAAATGGTGCTGATCGCCAAGGTGCAGGACGAGGCCGGCCATGGGCTGTACCTGTACAGCGCTGCCGAAACGATGGGTATCTCTCGCGACGAATTGTTAGATCAACTCCACACAGGCAAAGCAAAATATTCGAGCATCTTCAACTATCCTACCCTTACCTGGGCCGACATCGGCGCCATTGGATGGCTGGTTGACGGCGCCGCCATTATGAACCAGGTGATGCTGCAAAGGACCTCGTATGGCCCTTATGCGCGCGCCATGGTAAGGATCTGTAAAGAAGAAAGTTTTCACCAGCGCCAGGGTTATGAGATCATGCAGGTGCTTTCGAAAGGCACTGTCGCGCAAAAAGAAATGGCGCAGGACGCGCTCAACCGCTGGTGGTGGCCTTCGCTGATGATGTTCGGCCCGCCCGACGCGGAGTCGCCCAATACCGCCAACGCGGTGAAGTGGAAGATCAAGCGCGAGAGCAACGACCAGCTCCGCCAGCGTTTCGTGAACACCACCGTTCCGCAAGCGGAATACCTCGGGCTTACTGTTCCGGATAAGGACCTGAAATGGGACGAAAGCAAGAAAGCCTACGATTTCGGAACGCCCGACTGGGAAGAGTTCAACAACGTGATCCGCGGCAACGGCCCATGCAACAAAGAGCGTTTAGGAGCGAGAGTGGGCGCGCATAAAAAAGGCGCATGGGTACGCGAAGCGGCAGCGGCCTACGCTGAAAAAAAGAACAAGAAAGCAGCAGCATAAGAAGAGATCATGGCAAACGATAACCAGGGAAAAGTTTGGGAAGTGTTCGTGCAAACGAAACCCGGACAACCCCATAAACATTGCGGCAGCGTACACGCCCACGACAAAGAGATGGCGTTGCAGAACGCGCGCGACCTTTACACCCGCCGCAGCGAAGGCACCAATATCTGGGTGATACCGGCAGAGCTCATCGTATCCTCATCGCCTGAGGACATCGGCTCTTTCTTCGAGCCTGCTAATGACAAAGTGTACCGTCATCCCACTTTCTATAACGTTCCCGAAGGGATCACCCACATGTGATGACCAAACAGGAAGCACTTTTCAAATACGTTTTACGTTTAGCGGATAACAACCTTATCCTGGGCCATCGCCTTTCCGAGACCTGCGGTCATGGCCCCATGCTGGAGGAGGACATTGCCACTACCAATATCGCACTCGATCTTATAGGTCTTTCCAATTCACTGCTGCTGTACGCCGGCAAAGTGGAGGGCAAGGGCCGTAGCGAAGATGATCTCGCTTTCCTGCGCGGCGAGCGTGAGTTTACCAATACATTTTTATCAGAGCAGCCCAATACCGATTTTGCCTGGCTCATCGCAAGGCAGTTTTTCAGCGATGCGTTCGATATCCATTTCTATGAAGAACTGAAGAAGTCGAAGGACGAAACCCTTTCGGCGCTGGCGGCAAAAGCGCACAAGGAAATAACCTATCACCTGCGCCACTCCTCCTCCTGGATGGAACGTTTGGGTGAAGGCACCGAAGAAAGCCATACCCGCATTCAGAACGCGGTGAACGAGCTCTGGCGTTTTACGGAAGAACTGTTCGATATGAATGA
>JANWJV010000061.1 GCA_025451785.1 Bacteroidia bacterium
AAAAGCTTCAGCAGGCCGGAAGGATCCTTGTGGAACTTCCCGGTGTGAAGGACAAGGACCGCGTGCGTAAGATGATCGTTACCACCGCTAACCTCGAGTTCTGGGAAACATGGGATAACGAAAAGATCTATCCCGCGCTCGACCAGGCAAATAAATTGCTTCCTTCTCTTATTGCTCCTGTTGACTCCTCCAAACTTGTGAGTGACACGGGCAAAGTTGCGATGTCTGATACCTCTAAGGCCGCCATTGCTGCTGTCAGTGATACCTCCAAAAAAGCTGTTGCCGATACTTCAAAGAAAGCCAACCTGCTGAGCCAGCTTGGCAACGCCGATAAAAAAGATACCAGCAAGAGCAAACTCAGCGGCATGAAGCAGGACACCGGCCGCGCGAAGTTCGCGAAAGAGAACCCGCTCTTTGCTATTTACCAGCCCGCTGTTCAGGCCAACGAAAAGCAGCAATACACACTGCGCCCCGGACCGGTGATCGGTTATGCCAACATCAAGGATACAGGTACCATTAATAAGTACCTGGCAATGCCTAAGATAAAGGCGCTGTTCCCCGCGCGCATGAAGTTCTTCTGGTCCTTCAAGCCTACCACAAAAGATGGCACTACCCTTGAGCTCATCGCGATCCGCGTAACGAGCCGCGACGGTAAATCGCCTCTTTCGGGCGACATCATCACCGAAGCCCGCGTTGTATATGATCAACAGAACGGCGGCAGTCCGCAGATATCAATGTCGATGACCGCTGAGGCTGGCCTCTCATGGAAACGTCTTACAGGCGCTAACATCGGCAAGTCTATCGCTATCGTTCTCGACGACCATGTTTATTCTTATCCCAACGTTATAAGCGAGATCCCCAACGGACAAAGTTCTATTACGGGTTCGTTCAGTAATAACGAAGCCAATGACCTGGTAAAGATCCTCAAGGCAGGTAAACTGCCGGCCCGCGCGCGCATCGTGCAAGAGACCATTGTTGGTCCTACGCTTGGCCAGGAAGCTATTTCAGCAGGACTTGTTTCCTGTGTGATCGCTCTTGTAGTAGTGATGCTCTTTATGGGCTTCTACTACAGCAAGTCAGGATGGGTAGCCGACCTCGCCATGTTGGTGAACGTATTCTTCATCTTCGGTGTGCTCGCCTCGCTCAGCGCGGTGCTCACACTGCCCGGTATCGCCGGTATCGTTCTTACTATCGCTATGTCGGTGGATGCCAACATCATCATCTTTGAACGTGTGCGCGAAGAGCTGCGCCTTGGCAAGAGCACCGCTGCGGCTATCAAGGAAGGTTACAGCAACGCGATGTCGTCCATCATCGACGGCCACGTAACCAGCTTACTGCTTGGTGTCATCCTGTACGTGTTCGGTACGGGCCCCATCCAGGGCTTCGCCACTACGCTGTGCATTGGTATCATCTCTTCTCTCTTCTGCGCGATCTTCATCACGCGCCTCATCTTTGACCGCTGGCTCGACAAGAACAAGCCGATCGCCTTCTCTACGAAGCTGACAGAGAACGCTTTCAAGAACATCAACATCGATTTTGTTGGCAAGCGTAAGTACTATTACATGCTTTCACTCGCCATCATTATCACCGGCGGTGTGTTCTACTATAAGAACAAAGGCTTCAACCTGGGTGTTGACTTCAAGGGGGGGCGCAGCTATATTGTGCGTTTCGACCAGGAAGCGGGAAGTGAAAGGGTGAGGGAAGCGCTTACCAAGAGCTTTGGTATGCCGCCCGAGGTGAAGACCTTCGGTGAAGCTACCCAGCAAAAGATCACCACTTCGTACCTCATTGAGGACCCGGCCGATGATGCCGAGTCAAAAGTAGAGACCAAGCTCAATGACGGATTAAACTCACTGGGCATCAAGTACAAAATACTGAGCTCCGAAAAAGTAGGGGAGACCGTATCGCGCGACATCAAGAACGCGGCGATCTGGGCGATCCTGTTCTCTTGTTTGATCATGTTTGTGTACATCTTTGTACGATTCAAGAAATGGCAGTATGGCCTCGGCGCAACAGTGGCGCTCTTCCACGACGTGCTGGTGGTACTCTCCTGTTATACCATTTTCGACGGGTTGCTGCCCTTCTCACTTGAGATCGGCCAGGACTTTATCGCGGCGGTATTAACGGTAATGGGGTACTCCATGACAGATACTGTGGTAGTGTTCGACAGGATCAGGGAATATCTTGCGGAGAAAGGCAAGAGCGACCTCGACCTGGGCGAGCGTAACCGCGTGATCAACTACGCGTTGAACAGCACGCTGAGCCGTACCATCAACACCTCGCTCACTATCTTCTTCGTACTGCTTGCCATATTTATCTTTGGCGGCGATACCATCCGTGGTTTCTCCTTCGCGCTGCTGATCGGTATCGTTATCGGTACCTACTCATCTATCTGCGTGGCGACGCCGGTTGTGGTTGACTTCGATAAGAAAGAGAAGGTGCCTGTGAAGGCGTAGTAGAATAAAAAATTAAATAAAAGGGCTTTCCAATTGGAAAGCCCTTTTGCTTTAGGTATATTTGGTAATTACATGAAAAAGCTTCTCCTGTTTTTTGCTCTTCTTCCCTGCCTGGCTTACAGTCAAGTATATTATGTTGATGTAAACCCTGACTCTTGTGTATGTGTTACCGCCTGGGCTTCTAAATCAACCGCCTGGGATTTAGATAAGGACGGAACAAATGATTTTAATATTGATGTTTATAGTAACGGTAATAGTGGAGGGAACAACGAAGCATCGATAGCAGCATTACAGAACAACAGTGTCGCCGGCGATAGTCAAGGTGCCTTTGCTCTTAGTCCAGGAGACACGCTAAACACTCAAACAAGCTGGAGATCAGGGATCGTTAGAATAGAGTATTGTGGTTTTACAGGATACCAAGGGCACTGGCAGGCAGTAACTAATAAATATTTAGGTGTAAGATTTTACTCGGGATCAATTTTGTATTACGCCTGGATAAGCGTTCACGTTGGCGTTGGACAGGCGGCCACATCGGTGTTGGTAAAGAATTATGCTTATAGTACTTGTTCAACCGATTGCTTAACGCAGATACAGGAAGCAAAAGTTGATAATCCAGTATTGGTTTATCCAAACCCTTCTAATGGAATTTTCAAGATAGAAAGCGGCTCAGAAAGCAAAGGGGTCATACAAGTCACTAACATCCTCGGAGAAACTGTTATTCAATCAACTTTTGACAATAAGCAAGCCTCTATTGATATTTCAAATTATCCAAAGGGAATTTATTTTTTGAAAGTATTGATGGCCGATGGCGAAATAGCAGTAAGGAAGATCGTTTATGAGTAGTTTGCCTTCAATTCCATTACTTGTCGTTCAAGAGAGCCGATAACCCTCTGTTCAGCTTTTCTTTTGCCGTGGCCTTGGGCTTTTGGCATTGCCTACCACCGTGGGGAAGCCCCATTCACCCAGCTGCTCTTCTTTCCCTTTGAACTTTTTCAGGAGCGTATCCCGTACCTGGGTTACGTGGAAGAGCCCCGTACCAGGTGAATGAACGCTTTGCTCCTTGTTCATGCCGAGGAACTGGCGTGCGTTCTGGTTGTGCGCCTGTGCCTGTGCTTCCAGTGTTTTGGCCTGTTGCCGCTCCGCCAGGGCTTTGTTGTAAATGTCAACCAGCGCGGCACTATCCTCCGCGTCAAGCGGTGTTGACTGTCCTAAAGCGACATTCTTTAAATTGATGGTGTTAATGAGCACCAGCATCTCGTCAGGACTCCTGCGCGGTACATCCACGCGAACTGTTTTTCTTGCCATTGTTCTTGATCTTTAGTTGTTTAATAGATTGGTTCAATGGAAAGTTTTTATTTGTTCGAAACGTTCAAGGCAGAAACTGTGCCGTTCAGGAGTCGCTCCTTTGACGAACCCTAATGGTCTGGCCGTGGAACACGATCCTCCAGGCCTGGAGGATTGAATTTGGGCCTTGATCATGAAAGTTATTCGATGGAATATAATACTCAATTATTGGAATATTGTCCACACTTGTTGGAGTATCGCAATCCCGTAAAGGACCACGAAGCTCCGTCGTAATCCCAAAGCTTTTTTTATACCTTTGTTTCATGCTCTTATTCCTGAATTTAGGCGGAGGTGAAGTGGTCATCATTGTACTGGTGATCCTGTTGATGTTTGGTTCGAAGAGCATTCCTGATATCGCGAAAGGTTTAGGCAAGGGCATCAGGGAGTTCAAGGACGCTGCCAATAATATCCAGAAAGAGATTCACAATAGTTCAAACGAGACAGGTGAGAACATCAGCAACCCGCTGAAAGAGATCGGCAACGAGATCAAGGAAGCCTCCAATACCATCCAACGCCAGGTAGGGCAGATCACCAAGGAAGATACTACCGTCAATAAGGAATGACGAGGCTTTGTGCCTGCTGGCTGGAATTGGTCCAGCTGATGATGTACCCGAAGGGGTTCCCGTTACTTACTTGTGAACCTGAGGCATCAACGCCGTAGGTAGCCGTGATAGGCGAAGCAATGCCCAGCACTACTTTTCTTCCCTGCAAAGGCTTATAGAAAAAGTTCTGCCCGTACGTGTTATACCACAAGGGTGCGGTAATACATGTGTAAAAGCCTTGCCCAGAGCGGTTCGTCCCCCAGGTGGAAACATTGGCGGTATTATTAAGGATGGTATCGCCTGTGAGCTTGGCCTCTACGACGGTATCGTTTTGGTAGAGGCTTCGTTTGAACTTGATATGCCAGGGCCAGGTTTGCACCACCGATACGTTATCGTTATAAGTATAATCGAAATCCGCTTCCACTTTGTCGTTCAGCGAGTCCCCGGGAACCACGTTTGGGTTGGCAATGTATTTCAGCAGGCCTCCGGTAACATTGGTAAAATAGCAGGGCCCGTCGAGCCACAGGGAATTGTTGTTCGAGAGGATGATCACTTCGTACTGGTCGAAGTCGATGGTAAGTTTCAGTCCCTTGGTCTTCCATGGCACAATAACGTTACTCACCTTGGGAAGGGTAATAAGGATCCTGCCGGTGCGCGCCTTTTTATTGTCGAGGGTCTTACCAAAGTAATTGATGATGACCGTGCCCTGGTTCAGTTTGCTGGTGTCAATAAGCGCGCCTGCCACAGTAGTGCTCAGGCTTCCTTTTGAAAAAGTGTCGCCGCTGGTCCGTTTGGAGATAGATACTGCCGCGATGATCTCGTTAAGCGCGCGATTGAACTCCGCGGTCACTTCCGATTCGTCGCTGGCAAATATTTTTTGCGTGGCCGTACTGTCTGTAGAGGTCACCAACGTATACTCGTGCCGCTTCTTACAGGAGAATATCCCCAGGAAGAGAAGAACAACAGAAGTATAGAACAATGCTCTCCTCATTGCTTCATTAGTTTTTTGGTTCCGATCAATTCCTTTTCCTTATAAAGCCGCAAAAAATAACTTCCTTTTGTTTTTGAACTGAGGTCGATCTCCGTCTTCATGGCGTTGAGCGTGAATAGTGCTACTTCGCGTCCCAGCACATCGCTGATACGCGCCTCCATACGCTCAAAGTTCTCTGTTTCTATAATGAAGTGTCCTTTGCCCGGGTTGGGATATACTCTAAAATTCTCAGCCAATTCTTTTTCCTGCATCCCCACCTGGCAGTTCTTCACCACTACCATGATCTTCTTCTTGCTTTTCAGCGAATTGTTGTCGGTTGCCGTAACGGTAAGCGTATGCAGTCCGGTATCGGCTACGGTTGGTTTCACCCGCAGGTCCATGGTAGCGAGGCCGAACACCGTGGAGTTGTTAAGTACGCTTATTCCTCCAAGGCCTGGCGCTGTATAGGTAAGGGTACAGGTTTGGCCTGGCTGCGCGGGGAGGAACATGGCGCTGAGGTCAACTGAATCACCGTCGCATAGCTTGAAGGTGTCGCAAACAAAATCATCTTTGATAAGCACTGGCGGAATGTTGTTCGGGTCGGCGCAAGTGTTGAAGCTGAAGAAACGATACTCCAGCCAGTCGAGCCCATTGCCCTGCGCGAAAGGCCCGTAATACTGGTATCCGGGGAACGTCACTTTTGTGAACTGCGCGAAATGCACGTTGTCGCCTTTATTGATGCCAATACTTGCGGGAACGCCTCCAAAGCCGTTGAAGCCTCCGGAAGTATCGGAAGAACACCACATCATGTCATCATAACAAAAGGAAGTATTGCAGCCGGCGGGAAGTATGGTGGAGTCGGAGCCATTGGTGATGATCACCTGAAAGCTGTTGAACTCATCATTGTCCTGAGGGGAATAGAAGCCCACGTAGTTCCATTTCACCGCCATCCAGGTAGGCGTTATCTTATAGAAGATCCTGTCGCCCTGTGAAAGCTTGCAGCCGCCCCAGGTGTCGATGTCGGCAAAGAAGGGGGCGAGAAAGGTGCTATCCGTATAATAGGGAAGACTGTCCTTGGTGAAATGCCTTACCGGTTTCTTAAAGGAGATGAGGCCATTGGTATTGATGAAGAGGCTGTCATAGCTCTGTCCGTAAAAGCAATAGCTGAAAGGCAGTTTGATCGCCTTGGTGGAGCCATCGTTATTATAATAATCGGGGTAGGTACCTTTGTCCCTTATGCCTGGGCCCTCGGTGAGGGCGGCTATTTTCCAGGAAGTGTCATGGGGAAGATAGCAGTAATTGCATTGTCCGTAAGTAAAGGCGGACAGTGCAAGGGTAAATGCAGATAAAGTAAAACGTAACAACGTTTTCATTGGGCTATGTGAAGATAGCACAATTAGAACTTAGCGCCAAATCCGGCGTAAAAGCTGCGGCTCATCGCGGGAATGATACCTGGCCCAGGATATTCATCGGTACGCAGGTTAAAGTATTTCTCATCAGTGAGATTACTTACACCCAGGCGGATGTTGTAGTTCTTGATGCGCAGCGTGGAACTGAAGTCCATCAGGCGGTAAGCGGGGATTAGTCCCACCACCGCATCGCTGCTTTCGATGGTATTGTTCGCGTCAGCATATGACTCGCTGGTGTTGCTTAACAGAAAAGTAGCGGAGAAGCGCTGGTAGGAATAACTGATGCCGCAGCGGTCGATATGGACGGGCGCCATTTCTTCCCAGTTGCCTTTGAAAGGCCCATCCACATATTTCGCGTCGATATAAGAATACGAGTTGAAGATGCTCAGGTTGCCGATCTTCGAATCAGTGCTGAAGATCTTGAAAGGGTTGAGCTCTACATAGGTTTCAAGGCCCTGGTGTACACTGTTTCCCACGTTCGTACGGAAAGTAAAGGGGTTGCCCAGGTTGTCCAAGCGGGTCTCCAGGCCGATCTCATCCTTGAAAGACATGTAAAAGATACCCACATCAAAGTTAAGGAAGTCGCCGATCATGCCACGCCATCCCATATCTGCGTTGTAGCCTTCCACATCTTTAAGGTTGGGGTCGATCACCGAAGAAACACCAAGAGGAGTAAGGTTCGAATAATTGGTGGGCTCATACGCTTCTGAAACGTTCGCATAAAGATTGGTGGTGCTGCTGGTCTTGAACTGCATGCCGAGCCCAGCAAGCGGTAATATCCAGGTCTGCCTCAGGTCAGAGCTCACCGGCAATGCGGTATTGTCGTCGGTCACATAGCCAATAGAAGTAGAGGCGATCCACTCATAACGGAAGCCGGGCGTAATGGCCAGTCGTTTGCCAATGTGAAATGTGTGCTCAAAGAAAGGGGCCACGTTTGTAGTAGAGAACACCAGGTCGTATTCGTATGGGGCACCATAGAGCTTGAGATCGAAATCGCTACCTGCTGAGCCGGGACCGCCGCCCTGGCGGGTCATACTGCCCTGGAAATAACGAACGCCTACCGCGAGGGTCTGGCTTACACCTTTGATGTTGTAACGGGTGCTGAAGCGCAACTCGTTGGTAGAGCTCAGGAAAGACTCGCGCTGTACTTCGCGCTGTACATAACTGTTGGTGATAGGGCTGATGCTGTCGGCCTCTGCAGGGCCGCCTTCTTCGTTCTTCCAAACCAGGTCGCGGTCGCTGGTATTGATGGCCGATTTGAACGTAAGCATGCTCTTATCAGAGAACTGGTATTCAGAGGTAAAGCACAGTATGTTCCATGGGCTGCTCAGCCAGTTACGGGCACGGTACGATTCGCCGGGATCCTTTTCGAACTGGGCGTCGGTAAGTCCGCCAGCCATATGGATGCGGTTTCGAAGCACCGAGTACTCAAAGCCCAGTTTGAACTTGTCGGTAGCCTGATACTCCATCTTAATAAAACCACTTGCCTGGCGCACATCGCCATTGGGCCTCCATCCCTGGGTCGACTTGCATTGAAGGTAGCTGAAGTAGTTCCACTTTTTGTATTTACCGCCCATCGAAACGTAGGAATTGAAGAAAGCATGGCTGCCGCCGGTTTGCTGTACGGCCAGTTCCATGGGTTTATTGGCTCCGCTCTTGGTCACGTAATTGATCAGGCCACCGAACTGCGGGCCAAACTGCAATGAAGAAGCGCCACGGATCACTTCGATGCGCTCCAGCGCTTCCAACGGAGGTATATAGTAAGATTCAGGATACCCGTACAGGTCGGCGGCAATGTTATAACCGTTCTGCCTGGTTTGTGTTTCGATCGATTGTGTAGGGCGAAGACCGCGGAACGCGATACCGTTCGAAGGAAAACCGCCTCCTTCCGTTTCTGAATAGTTGGAGCCCGGGATCCTTCCCAGTACTTCGCGGGGATTGTTCTGTGCCGTGTTCGCGTCAATGCTGTCGAGTACCAGCACCTCGGTCTTCTTGCCTGAATAAATAATGCCACCGTGCAGTTCGGGTAAGTGTCCCATCCCGTTCACACTAATTGAACCCATTACATCCACCGTTTTCAATTGCCTGATGTTTTGCTCAAGACGGAAGTCGAGCACTGTGTTCTCGTTCTCTTTTATGATCACCTTATTAATAGTGGGAGTGTATCCTACCACACTTACCATCACGCTGTGCTCACCGGCGGGCACTCCATCAAAATGATAGCGGCCCTTACTGTCGGTAGAGGTTGCGAACTTGGTGTCTTGTATGATGATGCTTGCAGATTCCACCCAACGGCCGCTGCTGTCCTTCACGGCACCCTTTAGGTTACCGGTTTGTGAAAAGAGTAGAGAAGGGAGGAGGAGTAGGGGCAGGAATAGTTTTGTTCTCATAAGAACAAAAATAGAAAAATGAACAAACCGGCAACGGGGAACGAGCAATTACTTACTGTTCCCGCAATTACCTTTGAACTTTATTATCCAGTACTCATAATCAGGAAAGATGAGCGTGGTGGCGTAAACGGTTTTCCCGTCGGGGCCAAACATTCCCACTGCCGCCATTCCTTTGGAGGTTTCAGGATATCCCTTCGTCATAAAGTGTGTTAATTGTTGAAGGCCGGTACCGTCAATGTTCATCAGCATGAACTCCGTTTTGATGCCGATCACTTTATACGTGTTCTTTTCATTTCGATAAGGATAAGAGCTCATGAAGATCACCTTCTTTCCATCGGGTGAGAACAGTCCGTGCTCGTCCCATATCTTGGAGGAGTTGGTAAGGTTAACCACTTTCCCTGTATAGATGTCGAGGATATACTGGTCTTGTCCGCGGGCATCGGTTAGGCCGATGTCGGCCGAGAGCAGCAGCGAACGCCCGTCGGGCGAAAAGTTGCCGGGCTCGATCCATACCGCGCCCTTTGGATTGATGTTCTTGGTATTAGTGAAGCGGGCATTGCCCAGGCTGTCTTCTGAGAACTCTGAAAGCATTAGTCTCCACTTTCCGAACTTATCTTTTATCATGTTGGCGCTGTCGAGCGCTTCGGCCCAGGCGCC